>NZ_JALKFW010000138.1:0-27309 GCF_023243055.1 Frankia sp. AgPm24
CCAGACGGGCGCGACCCCCACCTGACGTCCGCCCGCTGCGCCACGAAGCCGGGCAGCGGGCGGACCCGCGGCGCTCCATACGATTTCCCGACCATCCTTCAGAACCATCGCCGACCAGGCACGGTGATCAACCGCACGGCGCCGAACGGACAGTCGCCGTCGTCCATGACATGTTCAGCGCGGTGCTTCACCAGAGTCCGGGAGGAGCGACCGATCCGTCGCCGGTGCATCGAGGACCCAGCGCTCTTCCACCGCGGTGATCTTCCAGTAGCCGATCGCCGCCGCCCAGACGACGACGAACAGGCCGACGATGAGGTAACCCACGTTCTGCAGGTTGAGATCGGCGATCCAGGTGCTGACCGGGTCGGTGAGGTCGAGCTTCTCGTGGAACACACCAACCAGCTCGATCGTGCCGATGAGCAGGGCGACCGCGACGGACAGGCCGGTGATCGTGAGATTGTAGTAGATCTTGCGAATGGGGTTGGCGAACGCCCACCGGTAGGCGACGTTCATGAACGCGCCGTCGAGGGTGTCGAACAGGGTCATGCCGGCGGTGAACAGCAGCGGAAGCACCAGGATCGCGTACCAGGGCAGACCGCTCGCCGCGCCGGCCCCGGCAAGTACCAGCAGGGTGACCTCGGTGGCGGTGTCGAATCCCAGGCCGAACAACAGGCCGATCGGGTACATCTGCGCCGGATGATTGATGGATTTCATCAACGGCCGCAGGATGCGGGTGATGAATCCGCGGTTGTCCAACGCCTCGTCGAGAGCATGAGCGTCATATCCTTCGGTCCGCGCCCGCCGATAGACCTTGACGATGCCGATCAGCGCCAGCAGATTGAGAATACCGATCAGGTACAGGAACGTCCCGGACACCGAGGTACTGATGATGCCGAGGGTCTGATGTGCGCCGGAATCCTCGTCGGCGAGGCTGGAGACGGCTTTCGCGCCGACGGCGACGAGCCCGGCCATGCCGATCACGGTGGTGGAATGGCCGAGGGCGAACCAGAATCCCACGGAGACCGGACGTCTGCCGTCGGCCAGCAGCTTACGGGTCGTGTTGTCGATCGCGGCGATATGGTCGGCGTCGAAGGCATGCCGAATCCCCAGAGTGAAGGCAGTGACGCCCAGGCCTACCCCGAACACCTGTGCGCCGAGTTTCAGGTGCTGGGGGGCGACGCCCACGAGCAGGACCATCCAGGCGACGACGTTCATCACCAGGATGACAGAAAGAATCACTGCGATGTTGCGCCATTCGGCGCGACCGAGTCGGGCAGAGGAGACGGCAGACAGGGACACCGGGATTCCTTTTCCAGCACCTCGTGGACAGGACAAAGCAGCGCCTTGGCCGGTCTCCTGGCTCGCAGGCCCGGATCGCTCCGGTGCCGGATCCGCCTTCCCGGACACGCGTCCAGTGGCTTTGTGAACCCGACTTCATCTGCTTACAGTGGCGAGGGCCGCTTCGGCATCACACCGAATTCCCGAGCACCAAGGGCAGCAGCACGTTAGCGCCTGTCGTCGCCTCCCCGCAAGCCCGCTTGATCGACCGGGGACCGCCGTGGGTGACCGCGGGGAGCCCCGGTGCCGGGCAGGCACGCCGTCCCGGGCCGAGGCGGATGCCCCGGCCGGATGCCCGGCAGCCCAAAAAAATCAAGAAGAGGTGCTTCTCCGACAGACTGTAGGAGATTTATGGTCCGAAACTGGAGGGGTCCGCCGAGCTGCCGGGCAGCCGGGTCGAATCCTGAACATTGTGATCACTCTTCGCACCCCGGGAGCCGACATGGCCGAGTCCGGAACTTCCCGTCACGTTCTGACCTTCTGCGGCAAGTGCAGTTGCGGCTGCCCGGAGCTGTTCGTCGACCATGACGCGCGGCCGGAGCGGCGCATCGTACTGACCGACGATTTCGGCCAGCGTGTCCAGATGAGCGTGGAACAGCTCCAGGTCATCGTCGACGAGGCCCGATCCGGGCAGATCATGTCTCTGGTCGAGACGGAACTCGCCCTGGGCGTGGCCTAGGCTCGCCGTCCTTTCCCGGCCTGTTGCGCCTGATCTGTTGTGCGACGGTGCCACACGCCACAGTGACATCATTCGGCACACACCCCGGCATCTACTACGCTCCGTCGAAAGTGCCTCAAGGGTGAGGCTCGACCAAGGGCAGGAGCGTCCATGACAGCGCTGACGATGCAGGTTCCCGACATCAGCTGCGGGCATTGCAAGGCGGCGATAGAGGAGGCGGTGGGCCGGGTTCCGGGCGTCACCGCGGTGTCGGTCGATGTTGCCGCCACCTCCGTGCGGGTGGAGCGGGCCCACGGGGCCGACACCGCGGCTATCGAAGCAGCGATCGTCGAGGCCGGTTACACCATCGGGACCGTCACCGTGGCCTGAGCGAGGTGAGCGTTTCCATCGCCGACATCCAGGCTGGCCGTTCTCGGCAATGCCCGGCGGCGGTGGCCGGGACCGCCGGACAGCCCGCGGGAAGGCGCGCACAGCATTCCCGCCGAGACCCAGGAGGCAAGGGTGTCGTCCAAGGCCAGGCCAACCGGCACCGCTGCCCAGCGGCAGGCCCGTGTCGCGGCGATGCGGGCCGCGCAGACCCGCAAGGCCCGCCAGCGCCGAGCGTGGTGGATCAGTGGCGTGGCGGTCGCGCTCGTCGTCGTGGTGATCGGCGTACTCGTCGCCGTGAAGGTCTCCAGCGGTAGGGACACGCCCGCTGCGGTGGCCAGCGGTCCCGCCTCCGCCGCCGTCGTCCATGGCGTGACCGGCGTGCCGGCGGCGACGCTGGCGAAGATCGGCGCGGGCAGCGCGCAGAAGCTGCCGACGCCGATCTCCGCCCCGGCGCTCACCGCTGACGGGAAGCCCCGGGTGCTCTACATCGGCGCCGAGTACTGCCCCTACTGCGCGGCCGAACGATGGCCGATGGTGGTCGCGCTCTCGCGCTTCGGTACCTGGTCCCAGCTGCAGGCGACGAGTTCCTCGGCCTCGGACGTGTTCCCGCGTACGCCGACGCTGTCCTTCCACGGCTCGGCGTACGCCTCGGACCTGGTGTCCTTCACCGGTGTCGAGGAGACGACCAACATTGCCTCGGGCAACGGCTACACCCCGCTGGACACGCCGTCGGCCGCCGACTCCGCGCTGCTTGCCAGGTACGACGCCCCGCCCTACCTTGACGCTTCGAGCGCGGGGGCCATCCCTTTCGTCGACCTCGGCGGCAAATACATGATCAGCGGGGCCAGTTACAGCCCGCAGGTGCTGGCCGGCAGGACCCGCGAGCAGGTCGCTGCCACGCTCACCGACCCGAACAGCCCGATCGCCACGGCGATCGACGGCACCGCGAACGCCATCACCGCCGCGATCTGCGAGCTCACCAACCAGAAGCCGGCTACCGTCTGCAACGAAAGGACCATCACCCAGTTGCAGAGCGGGATCAATGCCCAACGCTGACGCCGACACCGACCGACCCGTCGCACCCGGCGGATTCGGCCAGTCGCCGAGCCAGGCCGGCTCGGCGGTGCCGGCCTGGCTCCCCCTGACGGGCCTGACGATCGTGGCCGCGGGTCTCGCGGTCGCCACCTACCTGACCGTGGCGCACTACGACACCGCGTCGCTGCTCGCCTGCCCGGGGACCCGGGTCGTCAACTGCGAGAAGGTCACGACCAGCCCCGAATCGGAGACCCTGGGCATCCCGGTCGCGCTCCTCGGCCTGGTCTTCTTCGCGGTGATGGCGCCGCTCACCCTTCCGGTCGCGTGGCGGCTCGCCCATCCCGTGGTCCGCTACGGCCGACTGCTGTTCGCCCTGACCGGCGTCGGGATGGTCGTCCACCTCGTCTACACCGAGCTGTTCACCCTCGACGCGATCTGTCTGTGGTGCACGGCGGTACACGTCCTGACCATCGCTCTGTTCGCCGTCGTCGTGGCCGGCACCGTCCTCGCCGAGCCCGACGACCAGGCCGCAGCAGACGATCACGAACTCGGCTGATCACCCTCCGGCCTCGCGCCGAGGATCATCGCGGACGTCGGGGCTGGCGAAGGACGCCGCCCGCATGGTCACCCACGGGGCACTGATCTGCCCCGCGGCCACCGACCTGTTCCGCAAGGGCGTCCTGCGCACGGCCTGACCAGAAGCGCGTCCTGCTCATGGCCTGACCAGTGCCGGGACTGCGCCGATCGCAAGATCAGGGGCGGCTCCGGAGCCGACGTTCCCCGATCGGCGACACGCCTGTCCGCGCCGTGGTCACCCTTGCCGCCAAGACGGCTTCCATGCATAATGAAAATGATTCCCGTATCCGTAATCATTAGTGGTGGACGGCTGGGGACTCGTCGGAGCGAGGCCGTCGCAGCGCCGATCCAGCGCCCCTGACCTGTGGTCCCATCCCGACGGCGATGGCGACCGCCCCATGATCTGGAGATTCCTGCCATGACCCGCCATGCCCTGACCCGCCGCTTACCAGCGCCCTGCGCGATCCTGGTGTTCGGCGCTCTGACGTTGGCCGCGTGCGGATCGGGAAGCGCCGCGGGCAGCACCGTCGGTACCGGTGCGCCCACCACAGGCGGCGCGGCCGGGGCGGTGAAGGTGGTGGCCGCGGAGAACGTCTGGGGTGACATCACCCGCCAGATCGGCGGTTCCCACGTCTCGGCCACCTCGATCATCAGCGATCCGAACACGGACCCGCATCAGTACGAAACCGACGCGCGCGACGCCGCCGCCGTCAGCAGCGCCGCATTCGTGATCGAGAACGGGCTTGGTTACGACGACTTCGCCGACAGGCTGCTGAAGGCCGGGCCGAACTCGACGCGCAAGGTCCTGTCGATCGCGAAGGCGGTCGGAGCCGGCGGAGACAATCCCAACCCGCACCTTTGGTACAACCCCGCCTATGTGGTCACCGCCGCGCACACGATCGAGACTCGGCTCGCTACGGAAGATCCCGCCGACGCGGCCACGTTCCGGACCAATCTGACGAGGTTCCTCGCCGGTGAGGCGCAGGTGGCCGCGACCATCCGCCAGATCAGAACGCGCTACGCAGGTGCCCCGATCGCCTACACCGAACGGGTCCCCGGGTACCTGGTGACCGCCGCCGGGTTGACGCTGGCCACGCCGGCGTCGTTCTCCCAGTCGATCGAGGATGGCAACGACCCGTCCCCGGTCGACACCGCCGCCTTCGATGCCGCTCTGACTGGCAGGAAGGTCCGGGTACTGCTCTACAACGGACAGGTCACCAGCCCGATCACCGAGCAGGCCCGGGCCCTGGCCAAGGCCAACGGCATCCCGGTCATCGGGGTCACCGAAACCCTGCCCCCGGACGAGAAGGACTTCCAGACCTGGCAGAACGACCAGGCCAAGGCCATCCTCGGCGCACTGGGCGGCTGATCATGCCTCCTACCATCCGCACCCCGGGTCGCCGCGGCGACCCGCCAGCCACAGCCACAGCCACAGCCACAGCCACAGCCACAGCGCATGATGTCCCCGACCGGGCCGGCCATGCCCCCGCCAATGCCCACCCACCGGTCGCGGACCCGGCTGTGCGGCTGTCCGGTGCCACCCTGCGGTTCGGACAGCGCGCACTGTGGGACGGTCTGACCCTCGACGTGGCGGCGGGGGAGTTCCTCGCCGTCCTCGGCCCCAACGGGGCCGGCAAGACCAGCCTGCTCAAGGTCCTGCTCGGCCTGCACCGGCTGTCCGCTGGCACCGTCACCGTCTGCGGGCACACCCCCCACCGCGGCAGCGCCCACGTCGGCTACATCCCCCAGCAGAAGGCGTTCGACCCGGACCTGCCGCTACGGGGCAGGGACCTGGTCGGCCTCGGCCGGGACGGCCACCGCTGGGGTGTGGCCCCACTCTGGCGCGGCCGTCGGAACCGGGTCGATCAGGCGATCGCCGCGGTCGGCGCCGCCGGCTACGCCGACACCCCCGTCGGGTTGCTCTCCGGTGGCGAACAGCAACGGCTACGCATCGCCCAGGCCCTGCTCACCGACCCCGCCGTCCTGCTGTGCGACGAACCGCTGCTGTCGCTGGACCCGCACCACCAGCACGCCGTCAGCAACCTGATCGACACCCGCCGCCGGGCCGCAGGCACGGCGGTCGTGTTCGTCACCCACGAAGTCAACCCGATCCTGCCACTCGTCGACCGGATCCTCTATCTCGTCGCCGGCCGCTGGGCCATCGGCACCCCCTGCGAGATCATGACCGGCGAGACACTGTCCGCGCTGTACGGCACCGACATCGACGTGGTGCGCGTCCGCGGCCGGATCGTCGTCGTCGGCGCCCCCGACGCCGCCCACGCCGAACCAGGCCGCGGGCATCACCACCCGGCCGGCCACGACCACGCTCCCGCGGAAACCTGACCGGCGATGGGCCTGGACTTCTACCTGCACCAGCCGTTCGCGCAGCATGCCCTCGCCGCCGGCACCCTGGTCGCGGTCATCACCGGGCTCGTCGGCCCGTTCGTCGTCACCCGCGGCGCGGCCTTCGCCGTCCACGGCACCGCCGAACTGTCCTTCACCGGCGCCGCTGCCGGCCTGCTCATCGCGAACGACCCCGTCATCGGAGCACTGCTGGGCAGCCTCGTCGTCGCCACCGCCATCGGACTGCTCGGCGCCCGGCAACGCGAACGCGACTCCGCGATCGGGGTCATCCTCGCCTTCGGCCTCGGCGCCGGGGTCTACCTCCTCTCCCACTACCACGGGTTCGCCACCGAGGCCACGAACATCCTGTTCGGGCAGATCTTCGGCGTCTCCAACCGGCAGCTCCTCCTGCTCCTGGGCGTCGCCTGTCTCGTCGCGGTCACCATGGCCGTGCTCTACCGGCCGCTGCTGTTCGCCTCCGTCGACCCCGACGTCGCGCAGGCACGCGGCGTACCCACCCGCGCCGTCGGTGTCGCGTTCCTCTACGTCCTCGCTCTCACTGTCACCGAAGCCGCGCAGATCGTGGGGACCCTGCTCGTCCTGAGCCTGGCCATCACCCCGGCCGCCGCGGCCGGACGGCTCTCCGCCCGGCCCGCCACCGTCACCGCACTGTCGGTGACGTTCGCGCTCGTCGCCGCCGACGGCGGCCTCCTCGCCAGCCTGCAGACCAACGTCAAGGCCAGCGTGCTCGTCTCGACGATCAGCTTCGCCCTCTACCTGGGCGCCCGCCTCGCCGGCACCACCCTGCGCACCCGCCGGCGTCCGCACCACCCTGCGCACCCGCGCCGCGCCCGCCCCGGGTAGCGGCTACAACCCAGGAGGTACCCATGTCCCTGACCGTGTCGCCCAGCCTGTTGGCGCAGGCCGAACAAGGCCATGTCGACGAGGCCGACTTCCTCGCCTGCATCCGCGAGTCCCTGCCCTACGCCTACGACCTGGTCGCGCGGCTCGCCGGCGAACTACCAGCCGCGGCGGCCGATTTCACCGACAACCAGCTCCCGCCCACGGGCGACACAGAGCAGGGCCAGCTGCTGCGCGCCATGGCCAGCACCGCGATCCGCGCGGCCCTGGAACGGCACTTCGGCGTGGCGCTGGCCTTCCAGAACTGCCACCGGCTGGCCGCCTTCCGACCCGAGGCCACCGCCGGTGAGCAGTACCGGCGGTTCGTCTCCCCGCAGAGCCAGGTCCTCAACCAGCAACCGGGGTTCGTCAACTGCTGACGTGGCCGGAATCGACCGGAACGCATCCCGGCCGCCGCGTCGTGCCTGGTAGGACGATGCGACGGCCGGGTAGCCCAGGCCCGATGACGGGCCGGTCAGTCCTGGGGTGGGCTGGTCGGCCCGGCCTTGGCCGGGCGTCGCCGGCCCAGGAGGTAGCCGCCGGCTCCGAACACCACCGCCAGACCGATCCCGAGACCGCCCAGCACCCGGGCGGTGGTGTCCGACGAGGAGGCGGAACCGCGTGCCGTCGTCTGCTGGTCGTCGGCGGAAGCGGCGGAGGCAGGCGCCGACGAGGCGGCGGTCAGGGTGAGGACGGGGGCGGGGTCGTCCGGTTCGGGCTGTCCGGGCTGCTCCTCGTCGATCCAGCGGACGATCTCCCCGCTCGAGTAGGTCTGCAGCGCCTTGAAGGTGAGGGTCGGAGTGTCGGGAAGCTGCCCGGCCGTCACGGTGAAGTCGGCATAGCCACCGGCGGGAATCGCGTCGGCCGGGCTGTTCGCGGTCCAGGTGACCCGCGAGACGGCATCGGTGATCGTCCCGTCATCGGTCTTGACGGGTGGCTTCAACGCGGTGTTCGTGACGGCGAACGTCCAGCCGGGATGGGGGGCGACGAGCACGCCGAGCAGCGGCGTGGCGGTCGGGAACGCGACCTCGAGTCTGGTGGTGGTGGCGTTCGGGCGTTCGTTGGGGACGCGGAAGGCGAGCACCGCGTCGGAGGTGCCGCGGGTGGGGTCGTCGGCGTGCACGGTCACGTGCGCCGAGGCGGGCGCGGCGACGGCGAGCGCGAGCACGCCGGCAGCGATGCCCACGGCGGCGAGGCGGCGCCATGGCCGGCGCAGGGGCGAAGGAGGCAGTTTGACATCCTCCCCGGCCTGAAGACCGGGGATTCCTACCCTCGCGGGCAGGTTTTCCTGTTTCACTGACAGACGCCTCCCCACTCTAGGAGCGGGGTGGTCTCACTCCGTCTCCGCAGGCGATCACGGCGAGCCCCGCCGCGAGAACATTCCGTGCCGCGTTCACATCCCGATCGTGGACCACACCGCACCGGCAGACCCATTCCCGAATGTTCAACGGCAGCTTCTCGACCAGCGTCCCGCAGGACGAGCAGGTCTTCGAGCTGGGATACCAGCGGTCCACCGCGACCACGTCGCGTCCGTACCAGCCGGCCTTGTATTCCAGCATGGTCCGCAGATCCCGCCAGCCCGCATCCGCAATCGCACGGGCAAGACCGTGGTTACGGACCATGTTCCGTACGGTGAGATCCTCGACGACGATCGTCTGGTTCTCGCGAACGAGTCGAGTCGACAGCTTGTGCAGATGATCCCGCCGCCGGTCGGCGATCCGACCGTGGATCCTCGCGACCTTCAGCCGGGCCTTCGCCCGGTTCGCGGAGCCCTTCTTCTTCCGGGACAGCTCCCGCTGCGCCCGGACCAGCCGGGCCCGGTCGGTCCGCTCGTGCCGCGGGTTGGCGATCTTCTCCCCGGTGGACAGCGTGACCAGCGACGTGATGCCCACGTCCACCCCGACCTGCCCGCCCGCCGCCGGCAACGCCTCGATCGGGCAGTCCACCAGGATCGACACGTGATACTGGCCCCGGCTGTTCCGGGACACCGTCACCCGCGACGGCACCGCGCCTTCCGGGAACGGACGGGACCAGACGATCCGCAGCGGCGCGGCCTGCAACGGGCCTTTCGACGGCTCGGCCAACCACAGAGTGCCCGGGTCCCGTTTCCACCCGGTGAGCATCAGATCGGTTTCCCCGTGGCTGATCCGCCGCCGTTCCTGGGACCACACCCGGCGCCGTTCCGCAAGCGCCCGATTGTAGACGTAGCGGACACAACCGAACGTTTTCGCGAGGTTCTCCATCTGGCCGGGGGTCGGGTAGAAACGGTAGCGGTACGCCCGCTTCACCACCCGACTTCCCACACCTGACAGAACACACGATTCCCCGGTCATTCTCGCAGCCGAGTTGACGCGCGGGCCCCGCCCTGAAGGACGGGGCCCGCGCTACGTTTCCCGGTCACAGGTGGCCTTTTCTCGGTGAACGGTGCGGATGCCGGGGCGGCCCGAGCGCTACGGTGCTGGGCGGTCACCGGCGTGCAACAACGCGGAATGTCCGTCGGATCCAGGTGTCAGGCCGCGAGGAGGTTCGCGGCGAACCGCCCCCGCGGGGGACCGCGACGCACCACGATGTTCACCAACAGGGCGGTCGGGCCGGGTATCCACAACTCGTCACGCGCTGGCCGCACGAGCCTCGGTCCCGCGACCGCGGGCACCTGGATCGAGCCGGTCAGCAGCCGTACCACCACAACGGCCAATAGCGAAACCGCCGCCTCGGCCAGGATCACCGCGGCGGTGACCGCCGCGTCGCAGCGGCACCAGGCCGGACCCGGTGGCCAGCAGGTGCCCCGTCACGACCGGCACCATCGGCGCTTCGGTGGCATGGAACAGTACGTGCATCCCGACCTGCAGGCCGATCATCACGGCGTTCGTCGTCGGCAGGTTCCGGCGCCGGCCGGCCAGCGGGGCGCTGACCACGGCGACCGCGGCCGTAGCGAGAGCGAGAACGCCCATCGCGGGCGCCCCCCGTGTGCGGCCAGGTGCGCTGCGGTGGCGACCGCGACGCAGGCGGGCGAGAAGACGAGGGTCCGCAGCGCCCGCGGCCCCGCACCGTGCTGTCGCCCTCACAGCGACTCACCCTAGAGCGCCCGTGGCGCGTCGTGACAAACAGGCGCGAGCTGGGCGTCCACTACCGGACACAGCGCCGTCCACGGTCGCCGGGACCGTGCGCCGGCCGTACCCGCTCAGCGCAGCATGATCAGCATGCCGCCGGCCATGACCAGCCGGGACGCTACGGGTGTGATCGATGGGACGCCGGCCCACGCCGGCCTGAACCGGCGCAGCAACGGTCCGCCGACCGCCGCCAGCGCGGCGCCCGCGAAGACCACCACGAACCAGTCGGTCAGGTCACCGACCGGCCAGCGTCCCGCGCCGGCCATGCAGCCCATGGCCGCGGCCTCGACGACCAGCAGCGAGCAGCACGACCACTCCGACGGTGCGCAGCACGCGGGATGCACCATCACGACAACGAGAAGGAGTCCGGCAAGGGCCAGACAGCCGGCGGCGAAGGGCAGCGACGAGACCACCCGTGGCGGCCCGCCGAACATGACGGCCATGGCCGCGGCCACCGCCACATGACCGAGCTCGGCGGGAACGAACAGCCGCCGCCGAGCCGGCGCGCTCGCCAGGCGCCCGAGGTGGAACAGCGCCACGGCGATCGCGGCAAGGCACGCCGCAGCCGCCCATGGGCCGGACAGGCGCATGGCGTGCGTCATCGCCATGTCAGGCATCACCGCACGCACCTCCGACGAGGATGCTCTCCACCAGGCCGCGGCCGGGAGAGGCCGCGTTCCCGCATGTCCCGAGGCCGTTCAGCCGGCGTACACGGCGAGGTCCACGACCACGAGCGGAGGTCGGAACGTGACGGAACGTTCTGGGCTCGGCCATGTCGGCTCCCCGGCAGCAAAGATGATCAGTTCTTTCAGTCTAAAGATCGTCATCAATCGCTGTCAGGCGTTTCGACGGAGTGGAGACGCGCGGGGCGACCGCGTTCGGCCGTTCGCCCCGTCCGACCGCAGTCGGGCCAAACACGCCGGGAACCGTGTTTGATCTTCTAGGATACGAGGCATGATGGCGCGACCTGGACGACGGAGGTCGGGGTCGGGTCGTTCGAGGGAATCCGGGTCCGGCCCGCGCGCGAGAGCCGGCCGGGCTCCCGGTGTGAGCGGGGCGCCGTGCCGCGCGTGATGTCGTGAACTGGGTGGCGACACCGGCGGGGCGTGGTGTCCGGGCCGGGTCGGTGGCGGCCATGGCCGTCGCCCTGGCCGTGGGCGCCCACTGGGCCGCGTGCGGGATGGCTCCGTCGGTACCCGTCGTCCTCGTCGGGATCGTCCTGGCCGGGCGGATCTGCTGGGGGGCATCGGCGGCACGGCTGTCGTGGCCGCGCCTCACCGGGCTCGTACTGGCTGTCCAGACCGGGTTGCACATCGCGTTCGCCGTCACCACCACAACCGGCAGCCCGCACCCGGCATCCACCACGGGCACGTCCGCGACCCATCTGGCGGCGATGACCCACGAGGCCGCGCGGGTGGACCTCCTTCCCGGCGGGCCGGCGATGATCGCGGCACATCTCCTCGCCGCGATCGGGCTGGCCTGGTGGCTCGCCGTCGGCGAGCGCCTGCTCTGGCGGGCCGCCCGAGGTGCCGTGACCGTGGCCCGCCGCGCCGCCGGCAGGCTGCGCCGCCGGGGCCTGGGCGTTCCGCCGGCCGCGGTCGGTCCGCTCCCCCGCCGGCCCGTCCACACCCGGACCTGCCGGCCCGTCCTGCTGCACCACATCGTCGTCCGCCGAGGCCCACCGGTCCGCGCCGCGGTCTGAGCGGTCCCACCGGCCCTCCAGCCGGCAGGCACCGCCGGTGACCGCGCCAGAACCTGGTGTCGCCCGTTCCGTCGCCGTGAGGTGGAACGGGATGTCGGCCGGTCAAGGTCCACACCCGCGTCCGGGGTGGACGGCGGGCCGACCTTCGAGCCTCGACCGGGTCCGACCTGCCTGGTGTGCCGGCCCGCCGCGCCGGCCAGGCCAGCGCGATTCCGGACCGGTCGGTAACCCGCGGAGTCGCCATGCCTGTGACAGTCATACCGGTCGCGCACAGACGCGCGGCCGGCGAGTTGGAACGCGAGGTACTGGCCCTGCTCTGGGCCACGTCCGAACCGCTGATGCCCATGCAGGTCCAGCACCGGCTCGGTGGAGATCTCGCGCAGAGCACGATAGCGACCACTCTGCTACGGCTGGTGGCCAAGGGCCTCGCCGAACGGACACCGCACGGACGAGGATTCGCCTATCGGCCACTGCAACGAGCCGAGGACCACGCCGCGGTACAGATGGTGAAGCTCCTGCGCAGAGGCGACGATCCCGGCACGGTACTGCGCTACTTCGCCGGCCATCTCTCACCGGATCACCGCTGCCTCCTCCTGCAGGCCCTCAACGCGGGAGAACAGGGCTAGCACGGCCAGAGCGAACTCGTGCCCGTCGGGATGCCGTCGCCGTGCACCGGTGGCGGCATCCCGACCCACGACGATCGACATCTCCGGCTCAACTCCAGCCCAGGGCGCCGGCGTCGCGGCTGGAGTCGACGCCCGGTTCGCCACCCGCCCGCGCGAACGCGCGTAGTGCCGCCACCAGGCTGCCGCGTAGCTGGGGGTCCATCCTCTCGACGATCGCCGCGATCTCGGATCGGCGGCGGCGGGTCACGTCGCCGACGAGCTGCTGGCCGGTCGCCGTGAGCTGAACGATGACCTCCCTGCGGTTCTCCGGGTTGCCGAGGCGGTCGACCAGGTCGGCGGCGACGAGGCGGTCGGCCATACGGGTGGCGGTGGAGGGATGGACGGCGAGGAGGTCCGCGAGTTCGCCGGCACGCAGCGCGCCGCGGCTCGCGAGAACTATGAGCATCCGGAACTGGGGCAGCGTGACGTCTTCTCCAACGGCCGTCAGCGAACGGGCAGAGACCGCCACCAGCAGGCGGGACGCCGTGAGGACGGCGTCGGTCACCTCGTCCACTCCTCCGTCCGGGCCGCCGGACGAAGGAGTGGAGACATCCGGCGTCCCGGTCATGCCCCCGTTTTACCGCGTGCGGCGACCGGTGTGTCGACCAGGACACCTGAATGTCGATCGCATACGGCAACTTTTGCATTATACAAATGTGCATGGGCTGACGCGATGGGTGAGATCACGGCTGCCATCCAGGCTCGGGCCGGTGACCGTCCCGTCGCGTATCCGCTGCCGGCAGTCATCGGCGCGTCCGAGATCGGCCGAGGCCTGACACCGGGAGAGACGTGAGCGACGATCGCCAGCAGGCACGGCGCCTGCGGTTACTGCTCATCGACGAGGACACGATTGACGCCGCGCTGCTACGAGAGGCACTGCGTGATCGTGGGCGGGAATGGGATCTTCACGTGTGCCCGGACAGCAGGCGCGCCTTCGACTTCCATGGGGTCTTTCGACACCACCGGATGCCATCCTTCTGGATCTTCATGCGCCGGGTGCGGCCGATGGGAGGCTCCTGGCTCGGGCTCAGGCGGATCTCGACACGCAGGGGATCCCCACGATCGCCCTGACGGCTCCCGGGATGGTGGAGGTGTCCCATGACCCACAGAATCCCATGATCTTTTTTGTCGCGAAACCTGACGATTTCGACGGCTTCCTGGACCTGGTCCGCAGGATCGAAGATCTCCGCCTCGCTCCCGAGCCGTCGCATGGACCGCACATCTCGGCCGAACCCGGCCGGAAGAAGCGATGCGACGGCCGGGGCCACGACTGAGACTCTCGGAGGCCGCCCTGGCCGGGTGACGCTCACGGGCCGAGGCGACGCGTGGTCCACCCGATCGACTGTCCGACATCTCCACCGGCCAACATTTGCACTATACAATATTTGCCATGAGCACATCCAGGTGCGCGAGAGATCAGCTTCTGCCCTCGGGGCGCTGGTGGACGTGGGCGGCGGACCCGATAGCGCGGACCAGGAAGGGTCCTCATCCGCGGAGGGACCGGCCGATCCGGCATCTCCCGGCGGGGTCATGACAGGGGATACCGACCACACCACCGATCCGGCTCCGCTGGCCGATCACATGGAGCCATCCGAGCCCGGGACTCCGAGCCGCCGCGCCGAGCCGAGTGCCGCCGGCCGGCGCCCTGGCCACGCAGGCCCGCTCCTCGGCAGTGCCGCGCTGCCGGCAACCGCCGGCACGGTGGCAGCGGTGGCGCTCGTCCTCGCGGTGACGGTCCTCTGGATGACCCACCACAGGCCGGGCACGCCCGTGTTGCCGGTCTCCTGGTGTCGCTGGGGCCAGAGCGAGGCGCCGCCTCCCTTCGGCCTGGGCCGCCTGCTCGACACCTGGCAGCTTGACGCGGTCGCACTGGCCTACCTGCTACCCGCGATCTGTCTGTACCTGTGGGGCGTCACCCGGGTCCGCGCGCGTCACCCGGCCCGGCCCTGGCCGTGGCCCCGCACCGCAGCGTTCCTGGCCAGCACCGGGGTCGTCATCCTGGCCACCAGCAGCGCCGTCGGTGTCTACGACGAGGCACTGTTCAGCATGCACATGACCCAGCACCTGATGCTGATCATGGTGGCTCCGCCGTTGTTCGTCGCCAGCCGGCCGCTCACGCTCCTGTTGCACAGCACCGGCAACCCGCTCCACGGCCGGGTCCGCGCCGCGCTGCGCTCCCGGCCGGTCGGCGCCCTGCTCTCCCCGCCGGCCGCGTTCACCTGCTACACGATCACCATCGTGGGAACCCACCTCACCGGATTCATGGGCGCGGTGATGGCCCGACCCTGGCTCGGCCAGCTCGAGCACCTGCTCTACCTCGCCGCCGGCTACCAGTTCTTCGTGCTGCTGTTCGGGGACGAGCCGATCCGACGCCGGCTGTCCATGCCCGGCCGGCTCGCGCTGCTCGTGCTGTCGATGGGAGTCGACACCTTCGTCGGGCTGGTCCTGCTGCAGTCCCGAACACCGATCGCGATGGCCCCGCACGCCTGGGGCAGCAGCCCCCTGCTGGACACCCAGACCGGCGGAGGTGTCATGTGGGTCGCCGGCGACGGAATCATGGCCCTGATGATCGTTCTGGTGTTCCGCACCTGGACCCGCAAGCCCGAGGCGGTGCGCCGGGCCCGCACCGGCTGGACGGAACGGGCCCGCACAGCCACCTTCGCCGCTCACACCGGCTACGAACCCGCCCGTACCTCACCACTCGCCACAGGTGCGGGTGCCCGGCCACGGCAGGTCGACATCGACGACGACGAGGCGAGCTGGCAGGCCTACAACGACTGGCTCGCCAGCCTCGACACCCACGGGTGAGGAGAGGCGGTCCCGTACGGACCTCGGGTCACCGTCGTCAGCGTCCGTCGCTGATCCGCCGGTTCCCCAGGCGAGACCACCCCTACGACCTTTGGACTACGTACACATGTGGCAACGATCCAGATCGGCCATGGTCCGGTGGACGATAGCCGTGGACCTCGGCTCGCAATGGGCGGGAGCCGGTCTGGCCGGCATGGCGGTGGTCATCGGTGCCGGAGTCGGGCTCGGCGCGGTGGCCTTCCGCTGGCTGATCAAAGCCTTCACCGAGGTGTTCTGCGGCAGGGCCGACTGCTCGACCGGCGGCCGTCTACCCAACCCGCACGTCCCCGGCCTGGGCTACTGGTACCTGCTGCTGGTGCCCGTCCTCGGCGGATGCGTCTACGGCCCGCTGATCCACCGGTTCGCCCGCGAGGCCCGCGGCCACGGTGTACCCGAAGTGATGTACGCCGTCGCCGAGCGCGACGGCCGCATCGCACCCCGCGTCTCCGCCGTCAAATCCCTGGCCTCCGCGCTCTGCATCGGCACCGGCGGTTCCGTCGGCCGAGAAGGCCCCATCGTGCAGATCGGCGCCGCCCTCGGCTCGGCCCTGGGCCAACTCCTACGAGTCGCCCACCATCGGCTGCCGATCCTCGTCGCCTGCGGCGCCGCCGGTGGCATCGCTGCCACCTTCAACGCCCCCGTCGCCGGAGTCTTCTTCGCCCTCGAAGTCATCCTGCGGTCCTTCACCGCCGAGGCGTTCGGCGTCGTCGTCCTGTCCGCCGTCACCGCCAGCATCATCGGACGCGCCGCCTTCGGTACCGCGCCGTTCCTGACCCTGCCCGTGTTCGAGATCCGCCACGGCGGTGAATACCTGCTGTTCGTGTTGCTCGGAGCACTCGCCGGCCTGGTCGGCGTGCTGTTCACCCGCCTGCTCTACCTGATCGAGGACCTCTGCGACTGGGCCTGGCGCTGGCCCGAATGGCTCCGCCCCGCCGTCGGCGGCCTGCTCCTCGGCGTCGTCCTGCTCGCCCTGCCCCAGATGTACGGGGTCGGCTACCCGGTCCTCGAACACACCGTCCACGGCGGGTACACCCTGTGGTTCCTGCTCGTCCTCATCGGCGGCAAGACCATCGCAACCAGCCTGACGATCGGCATCGGCGGCTCCGGCGGCGTTTTCGCCCCCTCCCTGTTCATCGGTGCCGCCACCGGTGCCGCCTTCGGCACGCTCGCCCACGACCTCGCCCCCGGATCCGTCGCCCCCGTCGGCGCCTACGCCCTGGTCGGCATGGGCGCCGTCTTCGCCGGCGCCGCCCGCGCCCCCATCACCGCCGTCGTCATTCTCTTCGAGCTCACCGGCGAATACACGATCATCCTGCCGCTGATGTCCGCCGTCGTCATCGCCACCCTGATCAGCCGGCTACTCAGCCACGACACCGTCTACACCCTGAAACTGACCCGCCGCGGCATCGACCTCGCAGCCTCCCACGAGACCCGCCGCCTACGCGCCATCCCCGCGACCCAGGCCACGCACCCCGCACCCCCAGCGATCCCGGCCTCCACCAGCCTCACCCACGCCGCCGAGGCCCTCGCCAGATCTCCACACGCAGCTCTCCCCCTCGCCGACGAACAGGACCGCTACCAAGGCATCGTCACCGCGCACGCCGTCGCCACCGCCCTCGACAGCACCGTCTCCGCCAGCGGAGCCGCCCCCGACCCGACCGCCGTACCAGCAACGGTCGGCGACCTCTCCGTCCGCCCGCCGCACATCAGCGCCACCACCAGCCTCGCCGCCGCTCTGCACGCCCTCACCAGCACCGACTCCCACTGCCTGCCCGTCCTCGACGCCAGCGGCGACAAGGTCATCGGATGGATCACCCACCAGTCGATACTCGCCGCCGTCTATCCCCAGTCCCGCCCCTCCACCGTCACTCCCGCCTCGCGACCTTCCGGCGACGATCCGCATCCGCTCCTTACGATCACCTGACAGGACACTGCGGCGGGCCCCGAGCAGGCACCCGCGGAGACAGACCTGAACCCGCGATCCGGCCGCGCACCGCGTTTCGGCAGGGGATGTGGTGCCGATCCAGCGCGTGGACCGGATCCCCCTCCGGCACGAGCAACGGCCCTCACCCGACGGGCAGGGCAAGATCGGGTCTGGTGCGGCGCTCCTGGACGTCATCGGCCGGCGATGTCGCAGCGGGCCTGGGTCCGTCCGGCGCTTTCGGCTGTGGCGGTGCGCATGTCCTGGTCGATCCGACTACGGTAAGAAGCATTGGTGCGCCGGGAAGTCTGGTCGGCAGCGTGTGACCTGACCCCTCGGCTAGGAGTCCCAACATGAGTCAGACCCCGCCTCGCCGGTTCAGCGTGTTCGATCGCAGGTCGTGGCCCGAGACCCGTCGCATCGCCGCGATCCTGCGCCAGGAGACCATCGGTGGCGCGCTGCTGCTCGCGGCCACGGTCCTGGCCCTCGCCTGGGCGAACTCACCGTGGTCGGAGTCCTACCAGTCGATGCTGTCCTACCAGGTCGGCCCGTCCTGGGCGCACCTGAACCTCACCCTGGCCCAGTGGACCGCCGACGGCCTGCTGGCGATCTTCTTCTTCGTCGCCGGGCTGGAACTCAAACGCGAGTTCGTCGCCGGGGACCTCCGCGACCCCCGACGAGCCGCCGTCCCAGTCCTCGCCGCCGTCGGTGGCGTGGCCGTCCCGGCCATGCTGTACACGCTGGTCAACCTCGGCGGTGACGCCGCACGCGGCTGGGCGATCCCGACCGCCACCGACATCGCCTTCGCCCTGGCGGTGCTCGCGGTCATCGGCCGGCATCTGCCATCCGCACTGCGGACCTTCCTGCTCACCCTCGCGGTCGTCGACGACCTGATCGCCATCGTCATCATCGCCATCGTCTACACCCGGGATCTCCGCGTCCTCCCGCTGCTGGGCGCCCTGGTGCCGCTGGCGGTGTTCACCCTGCTGGTGCAACGCCGGGTCCGTTCATGGTGGCTCCTGCTGCCTCTGGCCGCCGCCACCTGGACACTCGTCCACGCCTCCGGCGTGCACGCCACCGTCGCCGGCGTGCTGCTGGGCTTCGCCGTGCCGGTGGTACGCAGCAAGCGCGCCGGTGGACCCGACGCGGGCCCCGGGCTGGCCGAGCACTTCGAACACCGCTGGCGACCCCTCTCCGCCGCGGTGGCGGTACCGGTCTTCGCGTTCTTCTCCGCCGGAGTCACCATCGGCGGCCTGAACGGACTCACCGACGCGCTCTCCGACCGCGCCGCCGTCGGCATCGTCATCGGCCTCGTCGTCGGAAAACCACTGGGCATCATGACCGCCACCTACCTGGTGGCCCGCTTCACCCGCGCCACCCTCGACGACGGGCTGGCCTGGGTCGACGTCCTCGGCCTGGCCGTCCTCGCCGGTATCGGATTCACCGTCTCCCTGCTCATCGGCGAACTGGCCTTCGGCACCGGCAGCACACGCGACGACCACGTCAAGATCGCCGTCCTGACCGGCTCCCTGCTCGCCGCCCTGCTGGCCGCCGTGGCCCTGCGCCTGCGTAACCGTGTCTACCGCCGGATACAGGAAGCCGAAACTGTCGACCGCGACCACGACGGCATCCCCGACGTCTACCAGGACCCAGCCTGACCGACAGCCAACCGAACCAGTACGCCCCACCCATCCCGGCCATCCCGGGCGACAGCATGGTCAGCTGGTTTCGGCGGGCTGGGTCGATTCGCTGGGGAGGTTGGCGGTCCAGCGTTCCTCGACGCGGCCGAAATACCAGACAGCGAGCGCGATGGCCCAGGCGAGGAAGAAAAGGCCGACGATGCCGTAGCCGGCGTAGTCGAGGTTGATGTTGGCGATCCAGGCGAACGGCCCGGACTCGATCGTGAACCGGTCAGCAAGGACACCGACAAGTTCGATCGTGCCGATAACGAGCGCAACGATCACCGAGATGGTGGTGATGGTCAGATTGTAGAACACCTTGCGAACCGGACGGGCGAATGCCCAGCCGTAGGCGGCGTTCATGAACACACCATCAATGGTGTCCATGAGACACATACCGGCGGCGAACAGGATCGGCAGCACAAGGATCGAGTAGAAGGGCAGGTCGAACGCCGCGGCGCCGCCGGCGAGGACGAGCAGGCCAACCTCGGTCGCGGTGTCGAATCCGAGGCCGAACAGCACACCGATCGGGTAGATGTTCCACGGCTTGGTGACCGTCCTGGTCAGGCCACCGAGGAAACGGTTCATAAAACCGCGGGAGTCCAGCCGTCGCTCGAGTTCCTGCTCGTCGTAGTGCCCGTTCCGCATCTCGCGGAAGACCTTGACGATGCCAAGCAGAGCGGCGAGGTTCAGGATCCCCAACACCCACAGGAAGACACCTGAGACCGACGGGCCGATCACGCCGGTGATGGTGTGAAGCCTGGAGGAGTCGTCCTCGACCGGCCCGACCAGGGACTTGATACCGACCGAAAGCAGGAACGCGAGCGCGAAGACGATCGTCGAGTGGCCGAGGGAGAACCAGAACCCGACCGAGAGCGGTCGGCGTTGCGGGCCCGCACCTTCGGCTTCCCGCGCCGTGTTGTCGGCGATGAGCTTACGAGTGGTGTTGTCGACAGCGGCGATGTGGTCGGCGTCGAAGGCGTGGCGGAGTCCGAAGGTATAGGCCAGGACGCCGACCCCGGCGGTGAACACCGGATGGTCGCCGCCGAGATGGTAGCCATGCGGGGTGACAAGGGTGAGCAGAACGACAAATCCCACCACGTGCAGCAGGACGATAAACGCGGTCATCCCCGCCAGGGACCGCTTGTCCGCCCCCGTGAGGCTGTGCCGGAACCGGGCCAGCCGCCTCGGCAGGGACGGCTCGCCGACGCCGGGGGATGGGTGGGCCACCAGAGGTCTCCTCACTGCGGGGAACAGGCTCGACGCGGGCCCAGGAGGGAATGGTGTCAACGGCCACGCGGAAGCAGGACCCACATCGCTCGGCTGGATCGGCGAGTGGTCCGTGTCGTGACTGCGGGGCACCGGATCGGACAGGTCAGCCGGAGGCGCCGGAAGGGCTCCGTCGACCCGCCGGCATCAACACAGATGCAACTATGTCGCTCTTGCAAGGATGTTGCAACTGGCATGATGTGGGGCCGACCGCGCTGGTTTGGCTGATGGGGCGCCGTCAGGCGGCCCATCAGCGCTCGCGGCGTCCATAGATGGCAAGCGTCGCGGGGCCGACGACGTCCAGCCCGGGGATCGCCGCCAGATGCGCGACCGCGCCGGGAGCGGGTTCGGCCGGGCTCCGCGATCTCGCGCAGCGTGCCGCAGCTGGTACACACGACATGCAGATGGGGCTGCTCGGCCGCCCCAGGGCGGCTGCTACGTCAGCGATGAGCTGCCGCAACCGCGCCTGTTCGTCGCGCAGGATGTGGCCGCGGCTGGTCTCGGCGCCGAACTGGCGCCGGCTGGCCTGCAGTCGCTCGTACTCCGCCCAGGGGACAGTCGCGAATTCTTCGTCATCGTCGACCGGCCGTCGGGGCTTCACAGTCTCCGCCACAGCTTCTCTGGTGTCCGGGCGATTACCCATTCGGATGAAATGTAACTCTCAGTGACCTAATCATGGCAGGTGAGCCGCACAGGACACGCTCACGTTCCGCACCTCCCGGCTCGCCAGAGTCGGGCACTACCAGACGGTCCTTGCGGGATCCCAGAAGCCCACCCCGCGATGATCGGCCCCAGCCCGGTGGCCGTGGCGCGACCCCAGGGTTCCCGTCGGACCTGCCCGCTCCGGTCACACCGAGCCGGCTGGCCACATTGTCCGTTCTGTTCTCAGTTGTTGACAGGAACCCGGTGGAAACCAGATAATCCGATTGCTTGTGCGAGGAAGCCGGTGAAATCCCGGCACGGTTGCGCCACTGTGACCGGCCCGTCCGTCCTTCGGGGCGGCGGGGCGGGAGTCAGACCCGAGCACCAGCAGTCCGACCAGTCGGGACGCACAATCCCAGGGGGCACCTATGACGACACCCATCGCCGATCCGCAGTCGCGGCATCGGTCGATCTCCTTCCCGCTGACGGCTCGAGCGGCGGCCCTGGGCCTGACCGCGCTGCTGTCGCTGCTACTGCTCTACTTCATCGGAGTCGATCAGGGCGCCACGTCGATGTTCGGCTCGGATACGCATATCCACGAGTTCGTCCATGACGCGCGTCACTTCCTCGGCTTCCCCTGCCACTGAGCAGGGGTTGACGACGCGGATGCGGCGGCGGTCGCGCCACGAGACCGGGCTGGTTTCCCTTCCCGATGACTCGCGTTCTGGCCGGCCATCTCCCTGCTTCGGCATTCTTCCGGCATTTGGTTCACTGACCGGCAGAAATTCCGGGTGATAGCAGCACAATCAGCCAGTACTTCTTGCGGGCAGATAATTTTCAGCATATTTTTGCCATGTCGTGGTGTTCGGGAAGCCGGTGACAGGCCGGCGCGGCCCTCGCCACTGTGATCGGGATTTCCCGGCCTTTTCCACGTCGTCCGCGTGGAGTCACTGGGCTGCTGTTGCGCCTGGGAAGGCGGGCCGGGGAAGGCTTACCCGTCAGCCAGGAGACCGGCCACGGCATCCGAGTGACCCTTCCACGAGGTGTTGGAGAGGCGGTCCGCGTGCGCGCGCCGACATACCTTTTTCTTCCCATCGATGCCGGACGACGCCACCGCGGCGAGCCCGGGAGATCCGATCCGTCCCCTGCGCGGTCGCCGAGGTGGGCGCGCCGCGGCCGTGGTGGCGTCCGGCCGCTGGTCGCCGTCCTCGCCGCGCTCCTTGCCACGGTGTCCCTCGGTGCCTGCGGGGACGACGACCCGGGGTCGGCGGGCGGAACCGACACCCGCGGCTGCATCACCGACTTCAGGCAGGACACCGACTACTTCCCGGTCAAATCGACGTTCAGCCACGCCCGAAACGTCACGATCAGCTATCACCAGAGCTATCAGGTACTCACCGTCAAACAGCCCTACCCGGATGGCCGGCCCGAGTCCTATGTGCTGGTGCACTGCGGCGCGCCCGCGCCGACGCTCACCGGCGCGCTCGGATCAGCGCCACGGATCGAGGTGCCGATCCGCAGCCTGTACTCGGGATCGACGACCCATCTGCCGCTGCTCGTCGACCTGGACCGCACCGACACCCTGACCGGGGTGGCCAGCGCCGCCAGCGTCGTCAACGCCGACATCCGCCGCCTGATCACCGAGGGCAGGGTCACCGAGTACGCCGCCGGCGGGAAGATCAACGTCGAGAAGGTCGTCACCGGCCGGCCGGACGTGCTGATGACCGACGGCACCGACTCACCGGACTACGCCGCCATCCGGCGCGGCGGGGTCCCGGTCGTCGCCAACGCCGAATGGCTGGAGGGCGACCCACTCGGCCGCGCCGAATGGATCAAGGTGATGGCCGCGCTCACCGGCGACGAGGAGAAGGCCGGCAAGGTCTTCGACCGGATCGCCGGCGACTACACCGCGATCGCCGCGAAGGTCAGCGGTGCCGGTCAGCAGCCGGTCGCCGTCCTGCCGGGCTCGATGTACCAGGGCACCTGGTACATGCCCTCGGGCGGCAGCTACGTCGGCAAGCTTCTCGCCGACGCCGGTGCCGGCTACCCGTGGTCGGGCACCCGCGACACCGGCAGCCTGGAACTCGCCTTCGAGGCGGTGTATGCCAAGGCCGGGTCCGCGCCGATCTGGCTCGCCGACGGCGAGTGGAAGACGATCGGCGACGCGACGAAGGAGGACTCCCGTTACGGCACGCTGGCCGCGACCCGCGCCGGCGGCCAGGTGTGGACGAACACGCTGGTGATCGGCCCTGGTGGTGGTAACGACTACTGGGAACGCGGGGTCACCCGCCCCGATCTCGTCCTCGGCGACCTCGTCGCGATCCTGCATCCCGACCTGGCGAAGGACCACCGGTTCGCCTTCTACCGTCGGCTGACCTCATGAGCCGGGCATCGTGACCGCGGGCCTGCCCGCCGGCGGCGTCGTCGTCGATCATCGACTGGCGGTCGACGCACAGGCGACCGGTGCTCCTGCGGCCGTGGCCAGGCGGCGGCCGGTCGGCGCGCTGCTCGGCCTCGCCGTCGCGACCGCGGCGATGTTCCTGCTCGCCGTCGCGGTCGGCTCGGTGTGGGTGCCGTTGCCGGACACCCTGCGGGTGCTCGTCGGCGCGGACCCCACCGATCCACGCTGGTCGGTGGTGATCACACAGGTGCGGCTGCCACGGGCGGCGACGGCGGCGCTCGCCGGTACCGCCCTCGGGGTGGCCGGCCTGCAGATGCAGACCCTGTTCGGTAATCCGCTGGCCGATCCGTACTCGCTCGGGGTGAGCGCCGGGGCGAGCCTCGGCGTCGCCCTCGTGGTCACCGGTGCCGGCGGGTCGGCGGGGGCGTTCACCGCCGGCGCCATCGGTACCGGGCGGGTCGCGGTCGTCGCCGCCGGCGCCGTGGGCGCGGCCGTGGTGCTGTCCGCGGTGCTGCTGCTCGCCCGCTGGGTCCGCTCGGTCGTCACCCTGCTCGTCATCGGCGTCATCGTCGGCGCGGCGGTGTTCTCGTTCATCGGGCTGCTGCTGACCTGGACCGCGCCGCAGCGTGCCCTGCAGTACTGGACCTGGCAGCTCGGCAGCTACTCCGGGGTCTCCCCCGGCGACCTCGTCGTGTTCGCGCCGACGATCGGGGCCGGCCTGCTGCTCGCGCTCGGTTCGATGAAGCCGCTCAACGCCCTGCTGCTCGGGGAGAACTACGCCCGCACCGTGGGGGTGCACGTCCGCCGGCTGCGTACTGTCACCCTGCTCGGCGCATCGCTGCTCGCCGGGACGGTGACGGCGTTCTGCGGCCCGATCAGCTTCCTCGGCATCGCCGTGCCGCATCTGGCCCGCCGGCTGCTCGCCACCGCCGACCATCGTGTTCTGCTGCCCGCCTGCGCGCTCGCCGGGGCGGTCGTGTCGCTGTTCTGCTCGATCGTCGCCCAGGTGCCCGGTACCGGTCTGGCGCTGCCGATCAACATCGTGGCCTCCCTGATCGGCGCGCCGATCGTCATCGCGGTGCTGCTGCGGGCCAGCTCTACCGTCGCGAGAACCGTCTGATGGCCGACGTCGAGCGTCCCGACCCGGCCGACCCGATCGACCCCACCGACCCCGCCGGCCTGGCCAACCCGGCGACGACCGGCGGGCTGCGGCTGGTCGGTCTGACCATCGGCTACCGGCACGGCCGACGGCGCACCGCCGTGCTGACCGGCCTGACCGCGCTCGCCCGCCGCGGCGAGCTCACCGTCCTGCTCGGCCCGAACGGCACCGGCAAATCCACCCTGCTGCGCACCCTCGCCGGCCTGCAACCACCGCTGGCCGGCCGGATCACCCTCGACCGCGCGGACCTCACCGCCCTGACCCCGCGGGAGCGGGCCCGCCGCATCGGCGTCGTGCTCACCGACCGGGTCGACATCCCCCTGGCCCGCGGCCGCGACCTCGTCGCCCTCGGCCGCCACCCGCACACCGACCTCACCGGCCGGCTCACCGACCACGACCGGGAGACCATCGACTGGGCGATCACCGCCGTCGGCGCGAGGCCCCTCGCCGACCGGCTCCTCGACGAACTGTCCGACGGTGAACGCCAACGGCTGTTCGTCGCCCGCGCCCTCGCCCAGCAGCCGTCGGTGATCCTGCTCGACGAGCCGTCGGCCTTCCTCGACGCACCGTCCCGGGTGGCGCTGACCGCACTGCTACGGCGACTCGCCCGCGACCGCGACCTCGCCGTCGTCGTCTCCACCCACGACCTCGAACTCGCCCTGCGCGTCGCCGACGCCACCTGGCTGCTCGACGCAGGCGGCACGCTGCACACCGGGAGCCCCGAGGAACTGATCCTCGACGGCCGCATCGCCGCCACCTTCGACAGCGACGAACTCCACTTCGACCCGATCACCGCCGCCTTCGTCCCCCGCCCCCCGATCGTCGGCACCGCCCGGGTACGGCCCGACCGGGTGGCCGAGCCGACCGCGATGGTCGGCGCCCTCGAACGCGCCCTGCGCCGCGAGGGATGGCAGATCACCGCCACCGGCCCCGTCGACCTGGAGATCGCCCCGATCGCGGCACCCGCCGGGTTCCACGGCGCCGCCGACGGCCTGACCACCTCGTTGCCGGACCTGCCGGCCGCGCTGCGCTGGATCCGTTCCCACACCGCGGCACGGCCCGACAGCGGCTGGTCCACCCGCCACGCCGACCCTGCACACACCACGGCGACCCTCGCGGGCCTGGCCGACGTCGGCCCCTACTTCGCCGTCGAGCTCACGGCCCCGGCCCGACCAGCCACATCGCACGCCCCGGCCCCCTCTGGCCCAACCCCCTCGGGCGCCATGGCTGAAGGTGGTGCGCTGTCGGCGCCGGTCGACGGGTTGTACCGGCCCGGCGGTCCCCTCGCCGCCGCCGTCGACGAGCTCGGTGGACGACTGGGCACCGTCGAGCGGCGCGTCGCCGCGTCCACCCTGTTCCTCGGCTACGCGGCCCGGCTGTGGTCGATCGCCCTCGGCTGCTGGGAACGTGGTGGCACCGTCCCCGGTCTGCCCGCCGACCGGCTCGGAATCATCTCGGTGACCAGTTCACCCATCCGCCTGCTGCTCACCGACCCCGACGGCTGGTCCCCCACCGACCCGGACGATCTCGCCACCGCCGCCAGGCTGCTGATCGCGGCGGTCATCGACGGCCACCTGCGCCCCCTGGCCGCCGCGCTGCGCACCGAGACCCGCATCGCCCCCGGCCTGCTCTGGGGCAACGCCGCCTCCGCGCTCGTCGGCGCCACCCGCATCCTCGACCGCGAGATCACGACCCATACCCACGACGGGCCACAGCAGACCCCCAGCGAGGTCCGCGACCGGGCCCGCCGGCTCGGTCGACTCGTCGACACCGTCCTCGCCACACCGCCGCTGTCCGGCGCCGCCCACTACCGCCACCATGCCGACGGCACCCCGGACCTGACCACCTTCCTGCGCCGAAGCTGCTGCCTCTACTACCGCACCCCGACCGGCGGCACCTGCGCGGACTGCCCACTGACCCACGCACCCGCCGCCGGGCACCCTCGCGGCGGGCGACAGCGAACGGAGAAACCATGACCACCGCGGCCGGCTACCGGACCGTCGAGGAGTTCGGCACCGGCACCCTGCACCTGTTCGAGCTGCCCACCGACGAGCACACCCTGCTCGACATCCTCACCTATCTGTTCACCGAACAGTGGGCCCATATCAGCTTCGGGGTCCTCGTCCAGGGCGCCGCCTGGGAGATCACCACCGAGCAGCCGGCCCGACGGATCTCGATGTACGACGGCTACGCCACCATCGACCTGGGCCGCTGGCACTTCCACCTGTGCATCGGCGAGCACACCGCCAGCGGCCCCGAACTCGGCCGGGCCCGCCGCTGCGCCCGCGCCGAGCTCTACCGCCGCCTCGACCCGGGCGGCATCCCGATGAGCTGGGCCTTCCGCATGATCAACGGCATCGGCGAGCAGATGACGACAGTCTTCCTGCCCAACCCGTTCCTCAGCGACGTCCAGCAGCCACTCGACCCACCCGACTTCACCCGCCTCGCCGCCTGGGACCACCTCCGCGCCACCCACCTCGACCTCGACCCCGACCCGCTCGACCGCACCGGCACCGGCTTCCACCACGGCTGACCACCCGGAGCCGCCCTGCATGAAAGCCGGCCGGTCCGTAACGTGCGGGGCGCACGCACGTTGGCTGAGGTGGTCCCCGTTCTTCGGACAGTGATCCATATGAGGGATAATTGATCCGCGAGCGGAGGAGATCAATGAGTC
>NZ_JALKFW010000139.1:0-26831 GCF_023243055.1 Frankia sp. AgPm24
TCTGAAGATCCCGTCTCGCCCTACCGCTACACAGGTCTCAAAGATCCATCTGTCTCATGGGACTCTGACAGACAGGGTCATCGCACCGTTCGGTGCGGCGGCGGCCGGCGGCGTCGTAGCCGTAGACGGTACAGATCGGTGTTCCGCCGTCGGCGGTGTCGCGGGTCTCGGTCAGCTGGCCGGCGGCGTCGTAGCGGGCCTGTCTGCTCCGGGCCGTCGCCGTGTCATCAGCCCGAGACCGTTCTTCGGCGATCAGGCGTCCGCCAAGGTCCCAGCGGTAGCGGTGGTGACCCCAGGGGCCGTCAGCCTGGACGAGCTGACCGGCCGCGTCGTAGCCAAAGTGAACCGGTTGGCCCGCCACGGTGGTGCGGACGATCCGGCCGTCGGCGTCGCGTTCCCCGGCCTGGGTGGCCGCGCTCCGGGAAGGGACACGCAGCCGGCCCCGGTCCGGGTCGAGGACGGCATCAAGGTCGCCGTCGGCGTCGTGGTGGTAGCGCAGGCCGGGCGCGCCGGGGACTCCCACGGCGGTGATACGGCCGTCAGGATCGTGGTTCCAGACGATGGTTCCGGCGGCGGTGGTGCGACGGGCCAGCCGGCCGGCGGGGTCGTAGCGCAGCTGGACATCACGGCCGCCGTCCTCGCGGGCACTGAGCAGACGGCCGGAGGGATCATGGTCGTAGGTGATCTGCGGGGTGTCGGCCGCGAGCGGTCCACGGCCGGTGATCCGTCCGGCCCGGTCCCGCCAGGTGCGTGTGCCCGAGCCATCCGGATGCTGGACGGTTCGGGTCAGGCCGTCGGCGTCGCGGCTGATGGTGGTGGTCCGGCCCAGGGGATCACTACGGGTCGCCAGCCGTCCGACGGCGTCGTAGCCGAAGCGTGTGGTGCCACCGAGCGGATCGGTCCAGGACGCCAGCCGTCCGCGCTGGTCGTAGTGGTAGGAGCTGACGGCACCGAGGGGATCGGTGATCTCGGTCAGCGCCCCGCGGGCGTCATAGCGGTAGCGGTAGGTGGCGCCGCCGGCCAGGGTGAGCCGGGCCGGCAGGCCCAGCGGGGTGTTCTCGGCCACCACGCGGCCGCCGGACGGGCCGGTGATCGCCGAGACGGCGCCCAGCCGGTCGTACTCCCAGCGCATGGTGCGCCCGTCCGGGCGGATGAGGGCGCTCAGCCGGCCAGCCGTGTCCCACTGGTAGCGCTCGGTGGCACCGGAGGGCAGGCGCGTCTCGGCGAGCCGCCCGGCCCGGTCGTAGCCGTAGGTGATCGTCCGCCCGGACGGGGTGGTGACGGCGGCCTGGCGTCCGCCCGGCGTCCAGACGTAGGTGGTCTGGTTGCCGGCGGGATCAGTGATCCTGACGGGCCGTCCGGCCGGATCATGGTCGTGCTGGGTGCGTGCGCCGGTGGGATCGGTCTGGCTGATGAGCCGTCCCACGCGGTCGTAGGCCCGCTGCCAGATCTGACCGTCGGGCCGGATGATCGCGACCAGGCGACCGCGTCCGTCGTGCTCATGGCGCCAACCGGCGCCGGCCGCGCTGGTACCGGTGGTCTGGCGGCCGTCGGCGTCGTAGCCGCGCCGTAAGGTCGCGCCGGCCGGATCGGTGACGGCGACCAGACGGCTCAGGCCGTCATAGGCGAAGGAGAAGGCATTCCCATCCGGTGCCACGACCTGGCTGGTGTTGCCGAACCGGTCGTAGTCGAAGCGCACGGTCGAACCGAGCGGATCGGCCACCTCGCTGACCCGGCCCGACGGCCCATAACCCGACCGCCACCGGCTCCCAGTCACGAGCCTGCCCGTCCGGGCCGGTCATCCCGACCAGCCGCCCGGCTCGGTCGTAGCGGAAGGTCGTCTGACCCCCGCCGCGGGTCCAGATGCGGATGGGCTGGCCGTCGTCGTCCCAACGCAGATGACAGGCCACGCCGTCCGGATCGACGATGCAGGTCGGCAGGTCGTCGGCGTTGACCGTCAGGCGGGTGACGCCACCGGCGGGATCGACGATCTCGGTCGGGGTGCGTAACGCGGTGGCGTAGGTCCAGCGCACGACGTGCCCGAGGTGTCAGCTGCCGGGGAGGCCGTCGTGAGCGGGACTGATCGGGGGCAGAAGGGCGGCCGAGAGGATGAGGGCTGCCCTGGTCGGGACGTGCGGACGCCAGGTCGGCCGTTCGGACGGTTCGAACGCCTCGGCCCAGATCCAGAGTGTGACGATCGCCAGCACGGCCAGGTGCCACTGGTCGAACAGATGTGGCAGCAGCATCAGCGCCCAGCAGGAACCGAGGCACCACAGCGCGTGCGTGCCGCCGAGACGCAGGGCGTCGAGGTCGGCGGCGCGGCCGAAGGCGGCAAGCGGGGGATGTGCCTGACGGCGGTTGAGGCAGCGCTGCTTGGGTGGCGAGACCTGCCAGAGCGCCGTCGCGAGGATGGCCAGCGCGATGGCGACGGTGTTGCTCGGGGTCGCCGCCCACAGTGCGACCATGCCGGCCAGCAGAATCAGCCCGCCCACCGACCAGGCCGCCGCGTAGGCCACGACCAGCAGGGTCAGCGTTCGCCACCGCCGGCCGGGCAGGCTGCGCGCATGCGCGTGGCGCAGGACCGGGATCAGCAGCGGCGCCATCATCGCGGTCAGCATGAACGGCCATTCGGTCAGGAACATCCGGACCGATCCGGTGGACGCCTCGTGCATGTCGACCGACGTCATCGGGTCGGACGTCATCGGGTCGGACGTCATCGTGGCGGGCATCGACCCGATGGCGCCGGGGACGTGCGCGGTGCCGGCCATCGGAGCCATGGAGGACACGTGGCCGGTGTGGGACATCTGGCTCATGTGGGACATGGAGTGCTCGGATCCCATGGCGATCGCGTGGACGGCGAGGGTCGCCACCCACGCGATCGCCGTGATGACCAGCACCGGGGTTCGGCAGCGGCGGCGGTTACGTGCCTCGGGTGTCATCGGGCCTCCGGCATCCTCGTGAGGGGAAAGGGATCGTTCGCCGCCGCTGGCCGAACAGGGTCAGCGACCTTCGCGGAAGACGCTGATCCGGCCGATGCTCACCGCGTCCCGGTCGGTGATCGGAAGGACGGGCACGATCCGGACCGGAAGGCTGTCCACGTCGAAGGCGCCCTGCAGATGGAGCCGGTCGACGATGTCAGTGATCTCAAGGGCGAAGGTGAGGCCCTGGCCGGCATGCTCGGAGTCGGCCTCGCTGGCGTTACGCAGGCCGAACGGCGCGACGCCATCGGCGAGCAGTTCGGGATGGTCGGCCGGGTCCTCGTCCTCGGGCACGCCGACGTAGACGTTGAAGGCGGCCGTGTCCGACTGGCCGCGCACGTTCTCGACGTTGAGGAACACGCGGTCCGGCGCCGGCGGCTGGTCCCTGGTCGACAGCTCGGGGGTGAGACTCGAGATGACCTTGCGTCGCGTGCGCGGGTCGAGCCGCACATGACCGTGCACGTCGCGGCCCTGGATCGGCAGTCGCCCGGAGGAGGCGCCGACCAGTTCGACGTTGGTGTTCTCCGGCATGGCCTGAGCCTCTTCCGTCTGTGCTTCTTCTGTCCGCGCCTGGTCGGTGAACCCGAGACGTTCCAGCCGCGTGGAGACCGGCACCGCGGCGGCTGTCGGTGTCAGGGTCGCATAGCTGTACCCAAGAGTTGTCAGGCTGACGACCTGGCCGGGCGTGAAGGTCCAGGTGCTGCCGGTGTGCAGCGGCATCACGAAGGGCCGCTGGCCGCTGACGGCCGGCCCGCCGATCCAGCGGGAGTTCGTGGGATTGGTATGGCCTGCCGACGATGTGTTCCAGGACTCCCACAGCCGGTCGATGTTGGCGTGGTGCAGCCAGAAGATCGGGTCGAGCCCGGCGCTGTCGGGATTCGCCATGAGCCCCGACTGACCTCCCGAGCTGCCCCCGACCAGAAGGTGCACCATGTTGTGCGGCTGGTTCTCCAAGCGGCCGGGAACGGACCCGGTGTGCGAGAAGCCGGTGTCGATGCCGCCGAAACCCGGGCTGCCGCCGCTCGACACCCCGGTGAAGACGGTCTCGTTCATCGCGGCCAGGTTCACCTGGCTCAACGGTATGGTGACATTGCCGTCACCGTTCGGGCCGTACCGTGCCGGCACGTAGAGCGGGTTGGTTCCGCCGTCGGGCCAGGTGGGTGAGGCGAACGCGGGCGGAAGGGCGTTCTGGCCGGCGCCGAAGTAGTTCCAGTACGGCAACGTCCAGTCGGTGGGCCCGCCGATGCTCGCCACCGCGGCCCGGAGATTGTCCTCGAAGGCGTACACGTACCCGCGGTGCCAGGGCAGAAAGTACCAGCTGGCGTGCTGGCACTGGGCCCAGAACTGGCTCTGCACGCTGCTGCTCGGCAGTTGGTCGGACGCGCTGAGGTAGCCGCGCTGGGTCCACAGCTGCTGGTTGAAACCGTGGATCGCGGCAAGGAAACGCCAGCTCTTGGGATTGGCGATGGGCAGCGCCTTCATCACGGCGACACCACGGGCGTACCAGAGGATCGGGTCGGCCCAGGTGCCACCAAGATCGTAGACGTTGGAACGGACATTCGCCATCGTTTCCCCCTTTGGCTCCGGCGGCCCGACAACGACGGCGATCCGCCGAGAATCGCCTTTCCTGTCAGGACGCGATGCTTCGTCATGATGGCAGCACCCGGCCACTTTGAAAACATGGTTCGCCAAAAATTTTCCCAGTGGAACCGGTGTCAGCTGGTGTTCATGCAACTTTCTTCGGGTAAGCAGCCGCGCGGTTTTCCAGGGTGGCGGACATGGGTTCGCGTTGCTGGAACATTGGTGCCCTCGCGATAATTCCAAGGTGGCCGGTGTCGTTGGCTGCTCGGAAACCGACGGGGCCGGAGGCGTCCGCGGAAACCCTGACGAGGATTGGGTTGCACTCCCTGGAGTCATCCGGCACTTCGGATGCATCCGTTCCGGGGAGAGGTGGGAACAGGGTCATGGACGGTGAACGCAGGACGGCACTTTCCAGACTGGCGGCGCGGGTGTCGGGTGACACGATGCGTGTTCCCCGGCGGAGTTCTGCTCACTCCTGGCGGGCGATGTACATGCGGTCATATGGTCAGTACTCGGCCCGGGTGGGAGAAGCGGAAGGACGGCCGCGATGGCGAGGAGCTCAGCAGATCCCGACGACCTGGGTCGTTTCGTGACGGACGCCCACGCGGCCCGGGAGGGTCTGTTCCTCCAGGTGCTGGGAGTGCGCGCGTATTACGACGACGTGGTGGCACGGCTGGGGCCGCAGTACAGTCTGTCGCATCCCGATCTGTGGGCGAAGATGGGCAGGCATCTGACCGACGCCGGCGTCCTGGAGGATTTCGTGGGCGCCGTCCGGGACGCCTTTGTGGCGGCGGACCGTGGGCCGGGTCAGGTGACGGTGAGTGATAATCGCATCGCCTGGTATCTGGAGCAGGCCGGGATCACGGGCCTACCGACGGAAACGTTGACGGTGGACGCGCCGGAGACGCGGGGCCGGTTGCTGGACAGCGGATTCGTGGATGATCCGGTGTGCACCGCGAACGGGAACTTCGTGATGCAGGAGTTCGACCTGCCACTGCCGGGCCGGGCGGCGGTGGCAGGGTGGCAGCGGACGTACAACTCCCGGGCCTACGGCCGGCCCGGTGCGTTGGGCCGCGGCTGGTCCTGCTGGGCGGACACGGTGCTGGACCTGGGCGACGGCCCGGTCGGCCCGGTCGGTCCGGTCGGCCCGGTCGGTCCGGTCGGCGCGGCCCCTGCGGCCGGTCAGGGTGGTGCGTCCGGCCCAGCCGAGGTGCTGGGCTGGCGGGGGCTGGACGGTGCCGAGTCGCTGGTGGCGTGGCCCCGGGCGGACACGCCGACGGCCATGGCGGGTCTTGGCGGAACGCTCCACCTCGACGGGGGCGGTTTCCGCTTCACCCGGGGGCAGGACGAGAGCTGGTGGTACGACGGGTCGGGCCGGCCGGTGCGGGTGCGCAGCGGGCCGTCGGAGATCGTCCTGACCTGGGCGGACGGCCGGCTGGAGCGGGTCGGCTATCCGCGGTCGGGGCGGTTTCTGGACGTGGGGTGGGACGACGCCGGGGAGCTGATAACGGCGGTCCGGGCGAGCGACGGCCGGGTGGTGCGGTATTCCTATGACGATGGCCGGCTGGTGGCCGTCGAGGGCGGCCCGCAGGGCGCGCAGCGGTATCGCCATGAGGGCGAGCTGCTGGCGGAGGCTTTTGACGCCGACGGTGTGCGGCTTTTCCACAACACCTATGACGGCGCTGGCAGGGTGCTGGCCCAGGCCGCGCCGGAGGGCAGGGTCGTCCGATTCGACTACCCCGGCGGGTACCGGACGCTCGTCACCGACGGTTCCGACGGTTCCGACGGCTCGAGTGGTGCGGGCGGCGGTGCCATCAACGAATACCGGCATGACACGGCCGGCCGGCTGGTGTGTGTGGTCGACGACGCCGACCGCGCCTTTCGCCGGGTTTTCGACGAGTCCGGCCGGCTGCGCGGCGTTCGGGAGCGATCCGGGGCGTCCTGGTCGATGGACTACGACGACGCCGGGAACCTGAGCCGCCGGACCGGGCCGAACGGGGGCACCGAGCAGTGGGTCTGGGATTCCGCCGGCCGGCTGGGCACCCATACCGGCCCGGACGGTTCCCGCACCCGTTGGCTGTATGCCGGCGCGACCCGGACGCCGGTGGAGATCGTGGACGCGGCGGGCGCCGTCACCCGGATCACGGTGACCGCCGATGACCTGCCCTCCCGCATCGTCGATCCGGACGGGGTCTCCACCCATCTGCGCTGGGACGGTGACGGTCAGCTGGTCGAGACGCGGGTGGCCGGTGGGGGGCGGGTGCGGCTGCGCTACGACGCTGCCGGCCGGCTGGTCGGCATGGTCGGCGCGGACGGCGGGTCATGGCGCTGGGAGTGCGACGAGTCGGGCCGGGTGGTGGCGCAGGAGGCCCCCGACGGGACACGCAGCCGCTTCACCCACACTCCGGCCGGTCGGCGCGACGGCTACCTCGACCCGGCCGGCGGCTGGTGGCGTTCCCGTTACGGCCCGCATGGCCTGGTCGAAGAGGTCACCGATCCCACCGGCTCGTCCGTCCGCTTCGGCTACGACCTCGTCGGCAACACCACGTCGATCATGGCGCCGGACGGTCAGGTGTTCGCCTTCGAGTACGACGGCCTGAGCCGGCTGACAGCGCTGCGGGACCCGGCCGGCTCGACCTGCCGGCGTGACTACGACCCGGACGGCCGGCTGACCGTCGAGACCGACGCGGAGGGGCGAGAGTGGCGCCACGGCTATGACGCGGCGGGTCACCCGACCGAGCTCACCGGCCCGGACGGGCGGGTCTGGCGCCGTGGCTACGATCCCGCCGGCCGGCTCGTCAGCGAGACCGAGCCTGATGGGGCGACCGTCCGCTACGAGTACGACCCGGCCGGCCGCCGCACCGCGGTCATCGACGCGGCCGGCCGGCGCAGCACCGCGCGATGGACACCGGGTGGCCGCCTCGCCGCGCAGGTCACACCGTCCGGCCGGCGCACCAGCCACGGCTACGACTCCGCCGGACGCCTCGCCCAGACGGTCTCCCCAGCCGGGGGGATCACCCGCTACCAGCACGACCCCGCCGGCCGGCCGACCACACTGACCACGGCGGCGGGCCGGCGGACGCGCTGGGAGTACGACGCCCGAGGCGACGTCCGGGCGATCGTCGACTCCGACGGGGGCCGCACCGAGATGGTCCGCGACCACCTGGGGCTACCGACCACGATCACCGGCCCCGATGGCGCGGTGCACGCCTACACCTACGACGCGCGCGGCGGGATGCTCTCCGCGGTGGACCCGCTGGGCGCGGTCACCCGTTACGAATACGACGTTCGCGGCCAGCTACGGGAGTGGACCGACCCGGCTGGCGGCCGTCACGAGCTGGCCTACGACGCGGTCGGCTGGCTGACCGGCCACACCGACCCGCTCGGCCGCACCACCAGCGTCACCCACACCCGCAGCGGCCTGGTCGACACCGTTCGCCACGCCGACGGGACCGGTCTGCGCTGGTGGCATGACATCGCCGGTCGCCCCACCGGCGTCGGCCTTCCCGACGAACCCCAGCCTCGCCTCCAGTACAGCTACGACGAGGCCGACCGCCTCACCCGCGCCGACCAGAGCTCCGCGGTCCCGGTGACCCGCGCGACCCGCACCGCCGCCCGCCCGATCGCCGCCACCTACGGTCCCACCAGCGACTTCGCGGACCGCGGTGTCACCCTGACCTATGACGTGACGGGCCGGCTGCTGACCCGCAGCACGGCGGCTGGCCGGCTGGAATGGACCTACGATCCGGACGGCCGCTGCCTGACGGTCGGCCAGCCGGGGCGGGCGCCGATCCGCCACGACCACGACGCCGACGGCAACCTGAGCGCCGTCGAGCATCCACTGCTGGGCCGCCGCGCGATCCTGCGCGACGCCGACGGCCGGCCGCTGCACCCCGACCGCATCGTCGAACGCGATCCCGCCGGCCGGACAACCCGGCTCGTCGACCAGGGCCGGGAGATGCGCTTCGCCTACGACGCCGCCGGCCAGCTCGTCACCGCCGACGGCCCGTGGGGACGCCAGACCCTGACCTGGGACGCCGCCGGCCGCCTGCGAACCGAAACCCACCGCACCGCGGCAACGGCCGCCAGCACCGCCACCATCGACCACTGGACCTACGACGCCGCCGGCCAGCTCGTGGAACACCAACGCGACACCGCCGGCCCGCCCGTCGCCGCCGCCCCGCCCGTCGCCGCCGGCCCGTCCACCCGGGCCGGACAGCCCGCGACCCAGACCAGCCGCACCTTTTTCAGCTACGACGCCGCTGGCCGCCGCACCACCGTCACCGGCCCGACCGGCACCCGCACCTACGCCTGGGACGCCTTCGGCCGGATCAGCGCCGTCCACGCGAGCGGCACCTCCGGAACGGACCAGACGATCAACTGGGTGCTGGACGCCCTCGGTGACCCCCTCCAGATCGACGGCACATCGCTGCTGTGGGACCCGGTCACCTGGCCCGGCACCGTCCACTCCCTCGGCACCACCACCTACACCCACACCGACGACGCCATCGGCGTCCTGCCCGCCTCCTCGTCCCCGCCAACAGGCCCGCCCAGCTGGTACGCCACCGACTGGCAGCACTCCCTCGGCGGTGCCCCCGGAGTCCCCGGCGCCTACGACCCGTGGGGCAGCCCGATCCCCGACGACCCGACCGACCCGCCGGCGAATCGACTGATCGGCCTTGGATACCGCGGTGAGCTGACCGTCGACGGCCTGGTCTGGCAGCGCGAGCGCCTCCTGGACCCGGCCACCCGTTCGTTCCTGAGCCCCGACCCGCTCGAGCACGTCCCCGGCATGCCCGGCGCCGGAAACCCCTACCACTACGCCTGGAACGACCCGGTCGGCCGCCTCGACCCCACCGGTCTCAAACCCATCAGCGACGATGCCTACGACGCCTACCGATCCCAGCAGACCAGGAACACCTTCGGTCGCGCCTGGCACACGATCGAACACGACCCCTGGGGCACCCTCGCCGCCGCTGGTGTCATCGCCGTCGGCGTCGGTCTGTGTTTCACACCCCTGGCTCCCCTCGCCGCCGCCGGCAGCGGCATCCTGTTCGGCGCCGGTATCAGCGCCGGTATCGGGCTGGCCACCGGTTCCTTCGATCCCCGGGACATGGCCATCAGCGGCGCCGCCGGCGGAGTCGGAGCGGGCCTGGGTAACTATCGCGCCGTGTCGGTCATGACACCGAGGCTGTTCGCTCCGGCGACCACGGCGGGCGCGGCGACCGGCGGCATCGGTGATCTCACCGACCAGGAACTCACCAACCCCGGCCACCTCGACGTCGAACGCCTCGTCCAGAACACCGCCACCGGTGGTTTTCTCGGCGGTGCCAGCCGCTTTGTGTCCGGCCGGAACATCGCCGCCCGCACCATTCCGGTGATCGGGCGTCTACCCGACACCGCGGTCGCACAACGGTGGCCCGACCACGAAGTACTAGCCCTAAGACCGTGGTTGACCGGACCGTGGAGCGAGAAGATAAACGATCGCTGGATCAAAGGAATTATCCGGGAAAGACGCGTCGTTTACCTTGGCTCAGAACCCGATATGGCGGATATTTTTATACAGCGAAACGATGAAAACATGTTGAGAGCAGAAGTGAGAACTTTACTGCAGGCAGGATACAGGCGCGTGGGTGATAGTTATTTCCCACCTGGAGGGTGATATGGCCGACCGGAAAAACTATGATTTCCGCTCGCTGAATATTCCCTATAAAGTTCCATTGGACGAAATTCATCTTCCGCGACCTGTCGAATTTCCACAGGATGGAGAGATTTTTTCTTTGTTGCGCGCGGTGGATTCGCGGCACGAGCTTGCCGACATGCACAGTCTCCTCAATGGGAGCGAAGCGGCGCAGTTGGGTGGATTTGCCTATCGCAGTACCATGATGGCAGTTCGAAAGCAAGATCCAGAAATCCTCCGATGGGGTCTCGTCGCCTTTCTGACCTGGATCCCTCACAGTGATGATTTTCGTGATGATCTTCCGGTCATGGCGCTTTTTGGGCACAGTGCCAAGAAACTCGGGTTGAGCCCGTGGCGTGAGTTTCGCCGAGCGGCGAAGCGTGTCCCGGTGGCGCGGGGCTGGGTGCGCGGCTGGCTGCTGCGGCTTCCTTGGGAGAGAAGCCTCGAGGCTTGGCGGTACGCCGAGTCAGCCGACGACGGCGGTTTCCGTTACCAGAAAAAAAATTTTGGGCCAATGCCACCTGAGCTGATAGCGATGATAGAGGAGGAAGAAGAACGAAAGAGAAAAAGGCGTCAGCCATGAGCTCTGACCGGCACTGTCACCGGCAGTGTCGGCGACAGTGCCGGTCAGGAAGGAATTATCCCACCCGGGCCATGTCGAAATTGAAAGCCGCCCCTTGGATATTTCCAACGGCGGCCTGCTCGGCCGCGCCAGCCGCTATGCGTCCGTCCGGAACGTCGCCCTCGGGAGGTGTACGACACAGCGGTCGCGCACCCGTGGCCCGGCCACGAGGTACAGGCCCTGCAGGCGTGGTTGACCGGGCCGTGGAGCGAGAAGATAAACGTTCACTGGATCGATGGAATTATCCGGGCGAAACGTGCCGTCTATCTTGGATCAGAGGTCGATATGAAAGAAATTTTCGTATCGCAGCGTGGTGAAACCATGTTGAGAGTAGAGGTGAGAGATTTGCTGCTGGCAGGATGCAGGCGCGTGGGTGATAGTTATTTCCCACCTGGAGGGTGATATGGCCGACCGGAAAAACTATGATTTCCGCTCGCTGAATATTCCCTATAAAGTTCCATTGGACGAAATTCATCTTCCGCGACCTGTCGAATTTCCACAGGATGGAAAAATTCTTTCTTTGCTGCGCGCGGTGGATTCGCGGCACGAGCTTGCCTACATGCACATCCTTCTCGATAGGAGTGAAGCGGCGCAGCTGGGTGGATTTGGCTGTCGCGCTACCATGATAGCGATTAGAAAGCAAGATCAAGAAATCCTCCGGTGGGGTCTCGTTGCCTTTCTGACCTGGATCCCTCACAGTGATGATTTTCGTGATGATCTTCCGGTTATGGCGCTTTTTGGGCACAGTGCCAAGAAACTCGGGTTGAGCCCGTGGCGTGAGTTTCGCCGAGCGGCGAAGCGTGTCCCGGTGGCGCGGGGCTGGGTGCGCGGCTGGCTGCTGCGGCTTCCTTGGGAGAGAAGCCTCAAGGCTTGGCGGTACGCCGAGTCAGCCGACGACGACGGTTTCTGTTACCGGCAAACAAATGTTGGGCCGATGACACCTGAGATGAGAGATATGATCGAGAGTCGTGCGCCGATGACACCTGAGCTGAGAGCTGTGATCGAGGAGATGGAAGAACGAGCGAGAAAAAGAAAGCGCCGGCTCTGAGTTCGGTCGGCTTGATGTGCTGCCAGTAGCCAGCGCGTCCCTGTCATTTCGGTCAGGGCATTCGTGGCGCCGTTGGAGTTGATGCACCTCCTTGGCCACGGGGGAGGACGGGCCCGCACCCAGCAGGTGCCGGATCCGACTCACCCGCAGCACAGCATTCTCGTCGTATTCGCGGTAGCCGTTCGCGCGACGGCGTGCCTCCAGCAGGCCCTGGGCCTGGTAGCAGCGCAACTGATGGGCGTTGACGCCCGTCCGACTGCTCAGTTCCCCAACGCGCACCGAGTCTCGCTTGACCTTCAGACCGGCATCAACGTTGACGATGCTGCCATGAGTGATAGCCCCGGTACACCCGTGACAGTGATTGGACTCGGTCTGATGGGCCGGGCACTTGCCGGCGCCTTCCTGACGGCCGGGCATCCTACGGCCGTGTGAACCGTACGACCTCGAAGACGGACCAGCTGGTGGTCGAGGGTGCTCGATTGGTGCCCGCCTTCGGTGACGCGCTGGCGGCGGGTCGCCTCACGATCATCTGTGTCGCCGACTACCAGGTCGTGCGCGAACTGCTCGGTGGGAGCAGCATCGAACTGGACGGCACAATGGTGATCAATCTGACCTCGGGTAACTCGGCCCAGGCCCGGGAAACCGCCGAGTGGGCAAGCGGCGCGGCGCGCGTTATCTGGACGGCGCCATCATGGCGGTCCCGGCGGCGATCGGGACCGCCGAGGCGGTGATCCTGCACAGCGGGTCGCGGTCGGACCTCGAGGCGTACGAGTCGACACTCGGCCTACTTGGCACCGTCACCTACCTGGGTGCGGACCCCGGTCTGGCATCCCTGTACGACGCTTGGCGGCGTGTTCGCGCGCTGACGGCGCGCAGGACCGCCAGATCGGTCGCCACCCGCTGAAACGCCGTTGCCGAGCGGAGAGATTGGATACCGACTTCATCGTTGGACGGTGAGAACGCCGTCCTGGACGGTTCCGATCAGGACGGTTTCGCCGGTCCAGGTGACTCCGGACGCGTGGCTGGGATTCTCAAGCCTGGTCGGGTCGGTTCCGACCAGCCGTAGTGCCGGTTCGCCGCACTGGGGTGGATAGGAACCGGCGAGTCCCGTGCAGAGGCGGCTGGTTCCGTCCGGCTCGAGCAGGACGTAACCCCGGACGCTCACCACCGTGCCGGCCGATGCCCGCCTCGCCTCGGCCACACCGAGAACTCCTCCCGGCGTCGACTCGGGGGAGGACCGGGGGGAGGAGTTGGGGGAGGGGCCGGGAGCGTCGGAGCTCGAGCAGGCGGCGGCACCTCCGAGCAGCAGACAGGCCAGCAGCAGAGCGGTTCGGGAGTTTCGCATGACAGCTGTCCCCGGCGTCGCGCGTGGGTGGGTGGGCCCTGATGCGGCGGGGTGGACGTTTCTGCCACCCCGCCGCGCTCACTCAGAGGTTCTTGATCGTATTGTAGAGGTCGCGCACCTCGTTGCCGAAGTACGGTCCGTTCCACTTGTACCGAACGCCGTTCGCGTTCCAGAACACCCAGCTGTTGACCGAGTCGAGGTAGCCGTAGGTTCCCCCGAATTCATCCAGCCAGGGGCCGCCGCTCGCACCCTCGGTCATGTTGCAGTTGATGCCGACGAAGCCACCGTCGTTGAACGTGTTGCCCGTGCAGTACTGCAGGGATCCGCCGTTGAACGGAGTGTTGACGGGATAGCCGAACTGGTAGATGAACTGGACCAGGGGATAGTTCCACTCGATTCCCTGACCGCCGACGACGTTGACGACCCGCTGGCCTGATCCGTTGGTGTTGAGGACGGCCGCGCCGAAGTCGTAGGCACGATTGCCGTTCTGTGTCCAGCTGGTCCAGCTCCAGAGCTGGCGCGCGGACCACACGCCGTAGGGAGCGTTACCGTTGTTGTAGCGGGGAATGAACACCCAGTTCGAGTGCCACTGGCCGCCGTTGCCGGGGTTCACACAGTGGCCGGCGGTGAAGACCAGGTTCTTTCCGTCGCTGTTGACGGTGCTCCCCGAGCAGGAGTACCCGACCCCGCTGCTGTTCGTGAAGAACACCCGGCCGGACGTTGTCGCCGGTGGGCTGGTGGTGGAGCCGTACCAGGGTGCCGCGGTCGCCCCGAAGCCCGGTCCGCTCCCACCACCGCTTTCTCCCCGTGCGGCGGGCGGCGCCTTCTGCGGCTGCACCCGACCGGTCGGGCCGGCCGCGACCGCGGGTCCCGGCTCACGCACCTTGGCCGGATCGGCCGCGGGAAGGTCAGCCGGTTTCGCGTTTCGTAGGCGTTCCGGCGTCCAGAACTGGGCCACCGCCGCCTTGTTCGTGGTTATCTCCGGGCTGGCCACCGGTCCGGAGCGGGCTGCACCCGGGGCAGCCGGATCTGCGACAGCGGGTAGGCCGAAACCCAGTCCGACAGCCAGTACGGTAGCTGCGGTAAGCGTCACCGTACGAGTCAGTTTGAGGCGATTTTTCACTCTCGCCAACCTCCTGTCCCACAATGCTCTCGCCGAGTGGAAAGAGCGATTGCATCGTGTCGGGAGGTTGAATGTTTCGAGCTTTCCGACACACCTCACCACGCCGGGCTTCGTGTCGCATTAAAGACAGGCTCGCGAAGTACGAGAAAGCTGTTTTCCGCGCATACCGGAACTGCGGAGATTCCCGGCGGATCGTATTTCCGGGATGATTGCGACTGGCTGGCCGACGGTCAGGCGCGTGAGACGTGTTCCGGTGTGGTGGTGCGGCGACCGGCTCCGTCGAGGGCCCGCCGTAGGAGCCCGGTCAGGGCGTCCCGCTCCGCGGGGTCGAGGCCGGCGAGGACCTCGTCCTCGATCGACTCCTGGGCGTGCTCGGCGTGTTCCAGTGCGATCCGGCCGGCCTCGGTCATCGCCACGAGATGGCGGCGGCGGTCGGCCGGATCGCGGCGCCGTTCGATCAGGCCGGCCGTCTCCAGGTCGTTCAGCATCAGGACGCAGTAGTTGGCGTCGACGCACAGGCCCTCGGCGAGCGCCTGCTGCGTGGTCCGGGCATGGTCGCGCAGGAAGGCCAGCGCGCCCAGGTCCTTGAGGCTGATGCCCAGTAGTTCCGGGGTGCTGGCCCGGTGGACGAGCCGCGCCAGGCGGGTGAGCAGCACGATCGGCCCCGAGGTGATGGCGGCGTCCGACATGGGCCTATAGTAGCGTCCGGCAGATCATCACATTGTCGGGATAATTTGCTGGACGGGACCGTCCTGTCAATGTCAGGATCGTGGCCGAGTGAGCCTCGGTCCACGCAGCTCGCTTCGACCGCCTTGTTCGACCGGCTCAGAGGAGATCCTTCGATGGTCAGGTCCGCCGATGTCTGATCCCACGATCGCCGCCGCCGCCGCGGGCCGGGCCGACCGTCGCCGCTGGATCGCGCTGGTGGTCGTGTGTCTGGCCATGTTGATGAACGCGCTCGACGCGTCGATCGTCAACGTCGCCCTGCCGGCGATCCAGGACAGCCTGGATTTCAGTCAGTCCAACCTCACCTGGGTCGTTGACGCCTACCTGATCGCCTTCGGGAGCTTCCTGCTGCTCGCCGGGCGCCTCGGCGACCTCGTCGGCCGCAAGAAGGTGTTCCTGACCGGCGTGGCCCTGTTCACCCTGGCCTCCCTGATCTGTGCGATAGCCCCGAACCAGGCGACGCTGATCGCGGGACGCTTCGGGCAGGGACTGGGTGGGGCCGTCTCGACCTCGGTCATCATGGCGATCGTCGTCACCGAGTTCCCGATTCCGGCCGAGCGGACCAGGGCGATGGGCGCCTACATGATGGTCACGCTGGCCGGCGGGTCGCTTGGCCTGCTGGCCGGCGGAGTTCTCACTCAAGCGGTGAGCTGGCACTGGATCTTTCTGATCAACCTGCCGATCGGGGTCGCGACGTTCGCCCTCGGGGTCGTCCTGATCGAGGAGAACGAGGGTCTCGGCCTCGGCGGCGGGGTGGATGTCACCGGTTCGCTGCTGGTCACCCTGTCGCTGCTGGTCGGCATCTACGCCATCGTCATGGCGGCCGGCCACGGCTGGCTTTCGGCTCACACCCTCGGCTACGGCGGGGCCTCGGTCGTCCTGCTGGTGGCGTTCTTCGTCGTCGAAGCCCGGCGGAAGAACCCGATCATGCCGCTGCGCATCCTGCGGCTGCGCAGCCTGGTCGGGTCCAGCGTCGTGCGCGGCTGCCTGTTCATCGGGATGCAGGTCCTGTTCTTCTTCGGCGCGCTCTACCTGCAGCAGGTCCGCGGCTACAGCCCGCTGCGCACCGGTTTCGCCTTCCTGCCGGTGACCCTTGTCGTCGCGGGCCTGTCGGTGGGTGTGGTCGGCCGGCTGCTCAACCGGTTCGGGCCGCTACCGGTGCTCCTGCCCGGCCTGGTCGCGTCGCTGGTCGGACTGTTGCTGCTCGCCCGGGTGGACGAGCACAGCGGCTATGTCACCGGCATGCTGCCCGCTCTGGTGATCCTCGGAACCGGCATGGCCTGCGCCACGGTTCCGTTGTTGTCGGTGGCGATGGCCGACGTTCCGCGCGCCGACGCCGGCCTCGCCTCCGGGATCGTCAACGTCTCCATCTGGCTCAGTTCGTCGGTCGGCCTCGCGGTCGTGTCCAGTGTGGCCGCCAGTCGGACGAAGTCCCTGGAAGGGCACGGGCACGCGGCCGCGAGCGCCCTGGTCAGCGGCTACCACCTCGGCTATCTGATCGGTGCCGGCTGTGTGGTGGCGGCCCTTGTCACCTTCTTCGCGATTCTGCTCGGCCCGGCGCGGGCGCTGTCGCCGGCGGCCATCAGCCGGCGGGCGGCGGCATCCGCGGTGACCATCCCGGAGCCGGCAGGCCCGGCCGCTCCCCGCACGCGGACCGCGGCGCCCGCCGAGGCGATCGCCCGCGACGCCTGACCCCAGCGGCCCGGTCAGCCGGCGGCCCCGTCATCCGATCACCCGCCGATCCGGTCACTCGGTCGGCTCCTCCTCGTCGAGAACCAGGGGGAGCAGGCCGGGGAACCGGGCGTCGAACTCGGCGCGGCGCAGCCGGTTGAGGCGGCGTGAGCCCTGATCGACCTGCTCGAGCAGGCCGCAGGCGCGCAACACGGCGAAGTGGTGGCTGGCGGTCGCCTTGGACACCGGCAGGTCGAAGGTGCCGCAGGTGCGGGTGAAGTCCGGTTCGCCAGCCAGGGTCCGCAGGATGGATCGGCGCACCGGGTCGGCGAGCGCGTCGAGAGCCGCCTGCAGGCTCACGTCGACCGGATCGGTGTGCCGCAGGCTGTCGGCCCGCCGTGCCCTCGTCGTCATCGTGCCCTTGTCGTCATCGTGCCCTCGTCCTGATCCGCCTCGACATCCAGGCTGTTCGATGGCTATCGTACATCGCATGTGTTCGATCGAAACCGAACACATGCGGCGCGCGGGCGTCGCCTATCCGTGAAGGAGAGCAGCCATGACGGTGTCCATCGGACGGGTCGGCATCTGGGCCCCGTCCTTTGCCTGGAGCACTCCCGACGCCCTCACCCCCGATGCCCTGGAGGCGGTGGCCGAGCTCGACGAGCTGGGGTTCGGGGCGTTGTGGCTCGGCGCCAGCACCCCTGATCTCGTCCTGCCGGGGGCCCTGCTCGCCGCGACGAGCAGGATGACGATCGCCACCGCGATCGTGAACGTGTGGGCGGCGGAGGCGGACGAACTGGCGGCCAGCTTCCACCGGGTCGACGCGGCGCATCCGGGCCGGCTGCTGCTCGGGCTCGGTGCCAGCCACGCTCCCGTGGTGGAGGCGCTCGGGCGGACCTACACCCAGCCGCTGAAGCACCTCGAGGCCTACTTCGACGGCCTCGACGCGGCCCCGCGGCCGGTGCCGGGGGCCTCGCGTGTCCTGGCGGCACTGCGGCCGAAGGCGCTGGAACTGGCCGCACGCCGCACCGCCGGCGCCCACCCGTACCTCGTCACACCCGACCACACCCGGGCGGCCCGGGAGACGCTGGGCGACGGGCCGCTGCTGGTGCCGGAACAGAAGGTCGTGCTGGAACCCGACCGGACCGAGGCCCGACGGCTCGCCCGCCGCAACGTCAGCTACTACCTCGCGCTGCCCAACTACGTGCGCAACCTGCAGTTGATGGGTTTCACCGACGACGATCTCACCGGCGAGGGCAGCGAACGGCTGCTCGACGCCCTGTACGCCTTCGGGGTCGAGCAGATCGTCGCGCGGGTCGCCGAGCACCACGCCGCCGGCGCCGATCATGTCGCGGTCCAGGTCATCTCCGCGGACACCGACGTGCGCACCCGCGTCGGCCGACCGTCCCGACCGCAGTGGCGCACCCTGGCCGCCGCCCTGCTGTGACCCGCGGCCCACAGCCCGCACCAGACGCCAGCCGTGATCGGCCGTGGGAGTGACGCGCCGGGCAGTCCGTCACTCCACAGCGACAACAGCCGCGTGACCAGTTCTGTCATGGGGTGAGTGTGCCGCGCCGGAGCGTGGGGTCGAAGGTGGTGTCGCGGGCGGCCTTCTGCCAGGCGTCGACGTCGGCGCGGACCTCGTCAAGGTGTCGGAGGACAGCGTCGACGCCGTCGGGACCGACCGGCAGCCGCAGCGGCACGTTGCCCGAACCCAGCACCTCGAGGACGAGGCTGGCCAGCTTCGCCGGGTCGCCGGCCTGATCGCCGTCGCCGCCTTCGACCATCGCCCGGGTGCTGCCCACGGAGGCCGCGTACGTCCCCCGGTCGGCGCTCGACGAACGGTTGGACGGGGCGAACAGGCTGGTGCGGAACGCTCCCGGCTCCACGATCAACACGTCGACACCGAACGGACGGACCTCGTGCGCCAGACCCTCCGACCATCCTTCCAGGGCGAACTTCGTCGCGCTGTAGGCGGAGAACCCGGGCGCCGACATCTGGCCGCCCATGCTGCTGAGCTGCACGATCGCACCGCGACCCTGCTGGCGAAGCTGCGGCAGCACCGCCCGGGTAAGGGCCACCACGCCGAAGAAATGCAGCTCGAACAGACTGCGCAGTTCGTCGTCGGACGTTTCCTCCGCGGCACCGACATGGGTGCGGCCCGCATTGTTGACCAGCACGTCGATACGGCCATGCCGGGCGAGGACGTCGTCCACGACGGACTGGGCGCGCGTCGTGTCGGTGACGTCGAACGGGACGACATCGAGGCGGTCGGGGAACCGCGCGGCGAGAGCGTCCAACGTGTCGGGACGACGGACCGCGGCGACGACGACGTCACCGGCCTCGATGGCCGCACGGGTGAAGGCGAGGCCGAAGCCGCTGTTCGCACCGGTGATGATCCATACCTTGTCCATGGGTCCAGCGTGGCGGGCCGGACCATGGTGCGTCCAAGACCAGCTGTGATAACCAACGGTTATGGATGTCCATGTCCGGGATCTGCGGTACTTCATCGCGGTCGCCGACGAGTTGCATTTCACCCATGCGGCCGAGCGGCTGTTCGTCTCCCAGCCGGCGTTGAGCAAGCAGATCAGGCTGTTGGAACGCCAGCTTGGCGTCACGCTTTTCGAGCGTGACCGGCGCGCCGTCCGGCTGACGGACGCGGGCACGGTGCTGCTGCCCCATGCCCGGCGCGTCCTCGCGACCTGGGGCGACGCGGACAGCGCCCTCGCGCGACACCGCGCCGCGCTGGCCTCGAGCCTGGTGGTCGGGATGAGCACGAGCCCCGGGCGGGGACTGCTGCCGGCGTTGCGCTCGCGGTTTCGCACCCGGCAGCCGGCCGCGGACTTCGAGCTGCGCCAGATCCCGTGGGACGACCCGAGCGCCGGGCTGGCCGACGGCTCCTGCGACCTCGCCTTCCTCTGGCTGCCGCAACCGCTGGCGCCCACCCCACCCGCGACCGCGACCCCGACCCCGACCCCGAGGGCGACGGGCAACCTGACGCCCATGCTGGAGCGGGAGTACCTGACCCTGGTGATCGCCGAGGAGCCGCTGCTGGTGGCCCTACCCGCCGATCATCGGCTGGCCGCACGCGCGGAACTGCACCTCGCCGACCTTGATGGGCAGCCGTTCCTCGCCCTGCCGAAGGACGCCGGTGAGCTGCGGGACTACTGGCTGCTGACCGGGCTGCGTCCGACACCGCCGATCGGCGCGGTGGTGCGCAGCGCGGAGGAGACCTACGAGGCTCTGGTGGCCGGCATCGGCATCGTCCTGCTCGCCGCCGGTAACGCGCCGCTGCTCGACCGGGCCGGGGTGGTCACCCGTCCACTCGTCGACGGGCCCCGCACCCAGCTCGCGTTGGCCTGGCATCGCGACGACCGGCGCGAGGTCGTCCTTGACTTCGTTCGTGCCTGCCGGGACGTGGTCGCGGCCAGCGGTACACCGGCGGCGGGTCGTCGGCCGTCTCCCCACGACCGACCGGATGCCGAAACCTGACCTCCTGACCTCCTGACCTCCTGACCGCGTTGACGGCCGGACGGCCTGGCCGCCGGATGGCCGGGTTCAGGGACGGCTTTGGCCGGTCTGTTCGAGTGCGGCCCGGTAGGCGGTGGCATCGAACTGGAACGGGCCGAGCCCGTCCAGGTTCCAGGGGAGATGGCCGGTTCGGAATACGCGCCAGGTGATGAATGTGTCGGTGTCGCCATCCCCGAACCACGTCTCCACCGGCTGGTCGAGGAAATGCCGGCCTGGCCAGCGAACGTCTTCGTAGTGGCCGTGCCGTTGTCCGGTGGCGTCCATCGAATCCTTAGCCACGTAGGAATACGGCCGCCGCGGCCGGTCGTCGACGCCGTCGCGTATGCCTGCGCTGCCTCGAACCGCCGGGGTGTTACAAAGAACCATGGCGTTGTTGACGCGGGGCGCACGAATCGTCCTGGCCGTTGTGCCGGTTCTGCTTGCGGCGGCCTGTGCTGACGCCACCGTCTACGGGCGGGGTGGGGGAGTCGGCGGTGGTGCCGACGGCGGTGCGAAGGTGGCGTTGCGGGTGGACTGGATCGGTGGCTTCGTGACGCCGCAGATGCTGGTCACGCGGCTGCCGATCGTGGCCGTCTACGCCGACGGCCGGGTGGTGGACACTGGCCCGGAGTTCGCGATCGCCCCCGGGCCGGCGTGGCCCAACGTCCAGCTGCGGCGGATCTCGGTGGCGGATGTGCGCCGTCTGCTCGAGCTCGCGGCCGCCTCCGGTGTCGGGCGCGAGCGGGACTACGGCCAGCCGCCCGTCACGGACGTCCCCGCCACCCGCTTCACCATGCAGGACGCGGACGGCGTCACCACCGCCGAGGTACCGGCACTGCTCGAATCGGACGGCACCGGGCTGACACCCCACCAGCAGGCCGCCCGCCGAGCGGCCAGGAAACTCTACGACGCGCTCACCGACCTGCCCGCCACCCTCGGCGCGGGCGCGGTAGGCGAGCCGACCCCCTTCACCCCCACCGCCGTGGCCGCGGTCGCCTCACCCTGGACCGACCCCTGCACCGGCCCCACCCCCGTACTCGAGCCCGCCAGCACCACCACCACCACCACCTCCTCCTCGGACGCCACCTCCTCCTCGGACGCGACCATCTCCTCGGACGCGATCATCTCGGCGGGCGGTGCGGCGCCGGGCGGGCTGTGCGCGGACGGGCTGCCGCGGCAACCCGAGCGGGTGTGGCCCGGGCCGCGGCTGCCGGGTGAGCCGATCGGTGACGGTCTGGATCCTGGCTGTGTGACAGCGGTGGGCGGTGCGGCGACGGCGGTGATCGAGGCCGCCCGCGAGGCGGTGGCCACCACCCCGTGGACGTCCGATGGCAGGCTGTGGCGGGTGGATCTGCGGCCGCTGCTGCCGGACGAGTCCGACTGCGCGGATCTGCGCGCCGCCAGCTGACCGGGAGGTCCGCGACGTCACGGTGTCACGCCCGTTCAGACGCGGGTGAGGCCGTGCAGGGCGGCCCAGCGGCCGACGTCCTCGCGGCGCAGCGCGGTGGCGAGCAGCTCGGGGAAGCGGTCGGGGGTGCAGGCGAAGGCCGGCGCGCCCAGCTCCGCGCAGGTCGCGGCGAGGGTGTGGCTGTAGGCGGGTGTGCCGTCGTCACACAGGGCCAACAGCACGATCACGGTGACGCCGGAGTCGACCAGGCCCCGCAACCGGGCGATCAGTGACGACTGGTCACCGCCCTCGATGAGGTCGCTGATCAGGAACAGGACGGTGTCGCTGGGGCGGCGCACCAGGCTCGCGCCGTAGCCGACCGCCCGGTCGATGTCGGTGCCGCCGCCGAGCTGGACCCCGAACAGCACGTCCACCGGATCGTCCAACTGGTCGGTGAGGTCGACCACGGACGTGTCGAAGACGACGAGACTGGTGTTGACGGCCCGCAGACTCGCCAGTGACGCGCCCAGCACCCCGGCGTGGACGACCGACGACGCCATCGAGCCACTCTGGTCGATCAGCAGGATGACATCGCGTAGCGCCGCGGACCGGCGGGCACGCTGGTGCCCGATCAGCCGATCGACGATGACGGTGCGCTGGTCGGGCTGGTAGTTGCGCAGGTTGGCGAGGATGGTGGCGTTCCAGTCGACGTCGGCCAGCCGCGGGGTGCGGGTGCGTTGGGCCCGGTCGAGGGCGCCGAGGACCGCCGAACGCAGCGAGTGCTCGAGGCGCCGCTCGATCTCCTCGACGACCTTGCGGACCACCTCCCGAGCGGTCTGCCGGGTGCGTTCGGGCAGCGCCGAGCGCAGCGAGAGCAGGGTGCCGACGAGGTGCACGTCGGGTTCGGCGGCGGCCAGCAGTTCCGGTTCCAGCAGCATCCGGGTGATCCCGAGCCGGGTGACCGCGTCGCGCTGGAGCACCTGCACCACCGAGGACGGAAAGTAGTCACGGATGTCCCCAAGCCAGCGGGCCACCGCCGGCGCCGAGCCGCCGAGCCCCGCCGATCGGCGCTGCCGGGCCCCACGTCCGCCGGAACCCGTACCGGAGCCGTCGCCGTCCTGGTCGGTGTCGTAGAGCGCGGCCAGGGCGGTGTCGATCTCCACGTCCCGTTTCGACAGGCCATGCGCCCCCTGCACCATGGATGCGGCCGGAGTGCCGAGGACCAGACGCCACCGACGCAGCCGCTCGTCCTCCCCACCCGCCACGCCCGCCGCAGCCGCGGTCGCAGTCGTGCTCGTGGTCGTGCCCTGGCCTGGAGCCGCGGGCGTGAGTGTCGCGGTGGCGGTGGGAGCGGGCTGGTCAGGTGGCATGCGGGCTGTCCTCGTCCATGGGGGTGAGTCCCAGCAGGATGGTCAGGGTGGGCAGGACGGATCGGACCCGGTCGAAGTCCCACGCCGGGCCGGTGGCTGGGCCGAGGCCGGGACCAGCCGGCTGGCCGCTGGCGGACGTCACCGCCGAGGCAGCCACCGCCGAGGCAGCCACCGCCGCGTCCGCCACCGCCGGGGCCGCCGCCGAACCTGCCATCGCGGGTGCTGGCACCGCACCGGCCTGGGCGGGCTGGGGCTGGGTGGGCTGGGGCAGACCGGCGCGGACACGTTCGCCGATCATGCGGCGTTCGGGGTGGCTGAAGGCGGCGAACCCGCGGCGCAGCGGGGCCAGCGCGACGACGAAGTCGTCCTCGGCGAGCCCACACAGCCAGCTGTCGACCAGCGCCAGCAGCGCCGGGTCGCGGGCGAGCACCGAACCCGTCCGACCGAGGAAGCCGGCGAGCCAACGCGCGGCCTCGGCGGGGGCGCCGCCCGCGGTGGACAGCGCTCGGGCCAGCCGCGTCGACAGCTCCGCCGGGTCGATCCGACCAGCGTCGGACAGGATGCGGGTGCACCGCCCGGCCACCAGCGTGTTGCCGCCGGGCTGGCCGGCGACGGCGGCCACCGCCGTGTGCCAGCGGTCGATGTGGTCCTGCTCGGCGACCAGGGTGAAGGCGGCGTCGGCGCCGTCGATCGCGGTCACCATCGCGTCCGCGGCGTCGTCGTCCAGGCTGACGCAGCCGGGGGGCAGCCCGGCGCAGATCCGGGTCATCAGGCTGGTCACCAGGCCGACGACCAGCGAGGTGTCCGTGCCGCGGACATCGCCGTAGCGGTGCACGCGGGCCAGCGGGGTGAGTGCCCGCATCAGATGGGCGACATCGCCGGTGGCGGCGGCCCGGCGTTCGAGACCGGTCGACACCGCCGGCAGCGCGGCCGGCAGGTCGGCGAGGACCACCTGCTCGAACAGTTCGGTGATGGTCGCGAGATCACCGGCCTGGCCGGTGCGCACGGCGACGACCGCGGCGGCGGCGTCCTCGACGGTGGCGCCGCGGCGGGCGGCCGAGACGAGGGCGAGCGCGAACGACGGCTGCCACGCCAACCGCCAGGCCTCGGCGAAGGTACCGGTGCTGCTCGTGTGCGCCGGGATGCCCCAGTCGACGTCCAGCAGGCGCAGCCGGTGCAGCAGGGCGCTGCGTTCCCGGTCGAGGTCACGGCGCAGATCCAGGCGCAGCGGGCGCTCGGTCGGGTTCGGGGCGAGTCGTAGCCGCTTCTGCGCGCGGGCGACATCGGCGGCCAGCGGCACGGTCGGGACGTCCGGGCCGACCATGCCGACGACATCGCCGATGACAAGCCGCTCGCGGATGACGCGCAGCGGCACCGGATCGCCGGCGCACAGCCCGGCGAGCACGGCGTCATCGAGTTCGGTCAGGCCGGGAACGGTCCGGTCGCGGACCGCGGCGAGCGCCTCGGCCAGCCGGACGGTCTCCACCGCCGACGCCGTCGACGCGGGCAGGTCGGCGGCGCGCAGAAGGGCGGCGACCCGGGCCACCCACCGGGCGGTGACCTGGTCGGGTGCGGCCCACAGATGCTGGTACCAGCCGGGTGAGGTGATGCCGGCGCCGTAACCGGAGTCGGTGGCCAGCAGCGCGTGGGTCCACGGCACCCAGGTCGTGGCGGTGCGCACCGGACGGACACCGCGCAGCAGCGCCCGGTCCGCGGTGACGCTGCCCCGGCCGGCCTGCCCGGTCCGCCCGGTCAGCGCCGGGACGTGCCAGGCACCGCAGATCACGGCGATGCGCTGGGCCGCGTCCGCCGAGGTGCTGGCGGCACGGATCTCCAGGCGCATGTGCGCCTCGCGAAGCTCGTTCCGAGCCTGGCGAAGCCCATCCTGACCCTGGCGAAGCCCGGCACCGGCACCGGCGACGTCGGCTTCGCGCAGCGCCGCCATCGACTCCGCCACGGCGGCGAACAGGTCCACCGCGGCCGTCCCGCTGGCCATGGTCGTCCCGCTGGCCGCGGGCGTCCCGTCGGCTACGGGCACGGTGCTGCGCATGGCCGCGGCGGTGTCCGGGCGGCGGTGCTCGACGAGGTCCTCCCAGAAACGTTCCGGGTCGTCGTGGCCGGCGGCGAAGGCCAGCCAGCCGAGCGGGTCGGCCGCCAGGTCGAGGCCGCCGAACCCGCTGGCGTCACCGCCGGTGTCACCGCCGTCCGTGCTGGTCGGTATGGCATGGGGTTCAGGGGTGGCCGCGGCGGCCACCTGGATGGTGGTTTCCGCGGCGGCGCGGCGGCGCAGGGCCAGGTCGTGGCCGAACGGCAGGTCGATGAACCGGGTGGGCACACCGGCCGCCTGGCCGTACCGCAGGGCCTGCCACTCCGGCGAGAACTCGGCGAACGGCCAGAACGCGGCGTCCCGCGGCTCGTCGATGGCATAGGCGGTCAGGGCCACCGGCGGGGTGAGGGCACCGAGATGCGTGAGCGCGTCGTTGCCTTCGGGTGGGCCCTCGACGAGGATCAGGTCGGGGGCGAGCTCGGCGAGCGCGGCCCGCACCATCCGGGCGGAGCCCGGCCCGTGATGGCGGACGCCGAGCACGGTCACGCCCATCAGGCGCCGCCGGCGGCCATGGCACCGTCATCGGCCAGGTCCTGGCAGGCACGGTAGAGGTCCCTCCAGCCGGGGCGGACGCGGACGACGCCCTCCAGGTACTCCTGCCAGGCGATCGGGTCCGTCGACGGGTCCTTGATCACGGCGCCGAGGAGGCCGGCGGCGATGTCCTCGGCGCGCAGCTGGCCGTCGCCGAAGTGGGTGGCCAGGGTCATACCGCCGGTGATCACGCTGATCGCCTCGGCGGTGGACAGCGTCGCGGTCGGTGTCCTGACGGTGGTGCGGCCGTCCGCGGTGACCCCGGCGCGCAGCTCCCGGAAGATCCGCACGACCCGGCGGACCTCGTCGAGGGCCGGCGGCTCGTCCGGCAGCGCCAGCGCCCGGCCGATCTCGGCGACCCGCCGGGTGACGATCTCCACCTCGGCGTCCTCGGTGGCCGGCAGCGGCAGGATGACAGTGTTGAACCGGCGGCGCAGCGCGGAGGACATCTCGTTGACGCCCCGGTCGCGATCGTTCGCGGTGGCGATGACGGTGAACCCGGCGACGCCCTGGATCTCGCTGGAGAGCTCGGGGATCGGCAGCGTCTTCTCGGACAGCACGGTGATCAGAGCGTCCTGCACCTCGGCGCCCATCCGGGTGAGCTCCTCGACCCGGGCGACCGACCCGCGGGTCATCGCCCGCATCACCGGCGAGGGCACCAGGGCGTCGTGGGACGGCCCTTCGGCGATCAGCCGGGCGTAGTTCCAGCCGTAGCGGACGGCGTCCTCGGAGGTGCCGGCGGTGCCCTGCACCACAAGGGTCGAGTCGCCGCTGATGGCGGCGGCGAGGTGCTCGGACAGCCAGGTCTTGGCCGTGCCCGGACTGCCGAGCAGCAGCAGCGCCCGGTCGGTGGCCAGGGTGGCGACGGCGACCTCGACGAGCCGACGCGAACCGATGTACTTCGCCGAGATGACCGTGCCGTCCTCGAGCACACCGCCCAGCAGGTAGGTGACGACCGCCCAGGGCGAGAGCCGCCAGGACGGCGGACGGACCCTGGTGTCGGCGGCGGCCAGCGCCGCGAGTTCGCCCGCGTAGGCCTGTTCGGCGTGCGGGCGCAGCAGCGGCGGTGCCTCGGCGTCGGCGGCCGTGTCGGCGGTCCGGGCGGGGGCGGGCGGGGCGGGCGCGCTCGCGGACGCGTTCGGCACCGAACTC
>NZ_JALKFW010000140.1:0-25824 GCF_023243055.1 Frankia sp. AgPm24
GCCCCCGGCGGCTTCGCCGTCCCCACCTGGCTCCGCCTCCGCGCCGCAGGTGGCGTACCCGGCGCCGGCTTACGGATGGTCCCCGCCCGCCTTCGCCCCCGCGGACGCAGGTGCCTTCCATCCCGACGAGTCCCCAGGCTTCGAACCCGCGCCGCACGACGGATTCGGCCCAGCACCCGCCCCGAGCACCGACGACGGCGCGCCCGCGCCGTCCCCCGCCCGCCCCACCACCGGCTGGACCCCCGACCTGGCCGCTTTGACCCCACCAGCCCCACCGGCCCCACCCCCGCCCCTGCTTCCATCCAGGTTCGCGCCGCCCATGCCCGCCGCGCCGCCTGTGCCTGCCGCGCCGCCAGCCCCGCCGCCTATGCCTGCTGTGCCGCCCACGCCCGCCGCGCCGCCAGCCCCGCCGGCACCTCCGGGGTCTGTGGGGTCTGTGGGGTCTGTGCCAATGCCGCCCGCCTCCGCACCAATGCCGCCCGTCCCCGCGCCGACGTGGGAATCCTCGCCGTTCGGTCCCCCCGGGATGGTCCTGCCCTCAGCGCCCAGCAGCGCCGCGGCGACCAGCGGCCCAGGCAGGCTCGTCCTACCGGACGGCATGATCGCGCCGTCTGCGCCGTCTGCGCCCGCTGGGCCGGCCGCCGCGTCGAGTGCGGTCGCGCCGTCTGGGCCGTCCGGTGAGCCCGGAGGTTCCGCGTCGGCGGGCCGGCCCACGACGCCAGTGGTCCGCAGGGTGCCAGGTCCGCCGCCGACCATCCCACCGCCCGGGGAACGGTGGGGGAGCATGACGGTTCTTGTGCCGGCTGCCGGCGAGCCGGGACAGCCGACGGGGCCGCCGACACCCGGTGAGTCGCTGTTGCCCGGCGAGCCGCCGGCGCCCGGTCAGTCGTCTTCGCCTGGTCAGCCACTCGAACCGTGGGTCGCTGGCTTTTCCGGATCCGCTGCCCTGCCCGTCGAGTCTGCCTCGGCCGCGCCCGAACTACCGCCGCTGCCCTTCCCGGCTGCCGCCTCGACGCCGTCGAGCCCGCCCGTCCGGCCGCCCGAGCAGATCCCGCCGCCACCGAGCCCCGCGCCGCCACCGTTCGCCGCGCCGCCCCCGTTCGGTCCGGCAACGCCCACGCCGACCTCGGCGGACGGGTCGCCGGGCTATCACGGAGCCGAGATCACCGTGTCCGGTGGTTCCGCGGTGGCCGGGCCTGGGCCCGCGCGGCAGGACGGGCCCTGGGTGGCACCGTCCGGTGGGCCGCCGGCAGGGATCACCATGCCGGCGGCGCAGCCAGGGCCGGGGCCAGGGCCAGGGCCTTCGACGATGTCGGACGCGTGGGCCGGGTCGCCTGCACAGGCGGGGTCGGCATCCGCGGTGGGAGCGGCGGCGGGAACAGGGGCGACGGTGGCCCGCGGGGTGGTGCCACGACGGTTCGCCGGGCTGCCGGAGCGGGTGCGCAGCGCCGCCGTCCTGGCGCGGGGAGCCGCGGTGCAGCATCGGCCTTCGGTCGGGTTGGCCGGCGGGGCCGAGGTGGACGCGATCAGCGCGGCGTTCGCGCGGACGCGAGGCGGTGGCCGGCGGGTGCTGGTCGGCGGCTTCGGGGGCGGTGGCGGGCGGACGACGGTCGCCGCGGGCCTCGGTCTCGCGATGGCCGCCCACCATGGTCATCGGGTGGTCGCCGTTGACGCCTCGCCCGACCAGTGCGGGCTGCTGGCACACCGGGTGGGGCTCATCCCGCCAGGTGTCGGTCTGCGTGAACTCGCCGCGGCCCGCCCACCCGTGTCGTCCCTGGACGACGTCCGGCGCTATCTCGCCTCGGACGGTTCCGGTGGCCTCGACGTCCTCGCCGGGATGCGGGACCTCGTCGGCCCGGGGCTCGTACCCGAGGAACTGGCCTGGTCGCTGGACCTGCTCGGCCACTGGTACCCGGTGATCGTCGCCGACGCGCCCTCCGGCTGGAACCAGCCCGTCCCCGCGACCCTGCTCGCCCGCGCCGACCTGCTGGTGCTCACCGTCCGGGCCGGTGAGGCGGAGATCGCCGGGGCGGACGACGCCCTGACCTCCCTCATCGCGGCCGGCCGCGGCGACCTCGCCACCACGGTGATCGTCGCCGTGGTCGAGACCTACCCGTCCCGGCTCAGTCGCGGCGCGAGGATGCGCCTGGAACATCTCGAGGACCGCGCGTACATCACCGTGCCCGTGCCGTTCGACCCAGCGCTGGCCGACAGCCGCCCGATCAACTGGCTGCGCCTACGTCGCCGCACCCGTTTCGCCTTCCAACGCCTCGCCGGCGCCATCGCCACCGCCCCCCTCCCCGGCAGCGGCCCCGCCCTGGCCCTCGCCCGCCCCGCCCTGACCGCCGCCAGCGCGGACAACCGTCCCGCCGGCATCGGATAGCGACCGCCAGCCGGTTCCGCGGAACCGCCCCCTCAGAACCCGTCCTCCGCCGCGCCGCTGAGGCCGAACTCCGCCTCAAGCGCCGCCGCGGCCTCAACCTCACCAAGCTGGCGCAGGTCGAGGGCGAGGTTGCTGGCGGAGGTCAGGGTGTGGGGGTGGTTGTCGCCGAGGGTGTGGCGGTCACGAATGTGGATGGTGCGGTCAAGGGCGGCGGCGGCCTGGTAATCACCGTGGGCAGTCAGAAAAATGCTGACCTGTCGGACAAGATTGCGGCTGTCGGGGTGAACGGGATCGGTGGGGATGTCTGGATGCAGGGCGGGGGCGGTGGTGAGATGTGTGGACAGCTCCTCCCAGACCGGCCAGTCAGCCGGAGTTTCGGGATCGGCTTGGTGAAGGCGGGCGGTGAGCGTCCGGCGAATGGTGGCGGCGGCCGTATTCCGCTCAGCATCGGACTGTCGGGTGCGGATGACCGTGGCGAGCAGCCGGTGCAGGGTGAGGCTGCTGTCGGTGCGGCGGGCAAGGGAGTAGGCGGCGATCGTGTCGAGCGCATCGGAAATCCCGCCGGGAATCTCCGCAGCGCCTGAGCTCTGCCGCGCCCACCATCGGCGGCGGCGTTCTGGCCGTATCATCTCGGCCCGCAACAGTGTGAGCGGGATTGGTTCCGGTGCCAGCTGGGCGCACAGCTCCAGGAGCCGGACGGCACCCGGCTGACTCTGCTGGAGCCTTTCCAGGGTGACCGCCCACAGGCTGGCGATGGTGCCGCCGTGGGCAAGGTCCTCACCCTTGCCCAGCATCGCGGCCTGCTCCGTTCGGAGCCGGGCCAGATACCGCGCGGCGGAGGTGCCGGTCGCGTCGAGATAGGCGGCGGCCTGTTCCAGCGCGAGCGGTAGATCGCCCAGTACCTCGGCCAGCTCGTCGGCCACACCAGGATCGAGCGTGGGGCGGCGCCGCACGAGCAGCGCGATCGCCTCGGCGCGGTCCATCACATCGATCTCGAGCGGGTCGGCCAGCGCACCCCAGCCGGTCTGCCGGGATGTGATCAGGGTGTGACCAGATCCGGCGGGAAGCCACGGCCGCAGCCCGGCCGGGAGTTCGGCGTTGTCGTAGATGAGCAGCCACCGCCGGTGCCGTCCCAGCCATCCGAGTACCGCGGCGGCATCATCGGCGACCTGGCCGACGGACGGTACGTCCAGCCGGGCCGCGAAGGCGGCGAGCCGCGCCGGGATCAACGCGGTCTGCTCGGCGTCCACCCATAGGACGAGGTCGTAGTCGGCGGCGTGCCGATGGGCGTACTCGATGGCCAGCTGGGACTTGCCGACCCCGCCGAGGCCGTACAACGCGGTAATGGCCACCCGCCGGCCGGCCACGCCCGACGCGGAGCCGGAGCCGGAATCGAAGCGGTGATCGGTGAGCCCGGCTCTGATCTGGTCGAGCAGAGGCTGACGGCCGGTGAAGCGGCGCAGCCTCGGCGGCACACTGAACACCACGGGAATCCGGCCCGGGAACACCTCCTCCGCCGCTCCTACCGCATCCTTCGCCTCGGTCGCCGTTCCGTTCCCTGGCGCCATGCTCGTACCGGGAAATCCCTGGGACTGACGTGCCACGGCGGCGAGGCCGACAGCTTCCAGCAGGCGTCTGCGGGCGAGCGTCTCATCGATGCCACCGTGCAGGTCGCGGTAGCCGATGGTGGCCAGAATGGTCGGTATTCCGACGTCGGTTACGCGCAGCGGGATGATGGCGCGCCTGTTCAGGGCGGCGGTCCATTCCGCGGTGCACCAGTGGGAGTCGAAATAGGTCGGGGAACAGATCGCGATGGTGCTGGCGGCGGCATCCATCTGGTCGCTGATCCAGGTGACGAAGTTCGCCCCGGCGGGGGAGTCCCACGCCTGCAACCTGACCCGCACCCGCCGGCCGTCCGCCCGGACCTGTTCTTCCAGAACGGCCCCGACCCAGGTGGCCCAGGCCTCATCCGCGCCTGTGTAGGAGACAAAGAAATCCACCGGTTCGACATCGCCCGCCGGGGGCGGGCCAGCCGTGCGCTGTTCTCCTGTGCGCTGTTCCCCCGTGACCACACGGATCAGCCTGACATATCCGCCGCGGATGGTCACCGGTGCGTCACCCCACCATCAAGGGGTGGTGCCGACGGTTCCGCGGAACCGTCACCAGGGTGCGCGGCAATAGGCTGGGCAGCATGGCGCGGGATCTGCTGAAACCGGCGGGGCAGGGTGACCAGGGGGAGGCCGACGCGGAGCTCGCCCGGGTGCTGGCCGCGGCCGGTGACACCGGGCGCATCGACCCGGCGGCACTCACGGTGGCGCTGCGGGAGGCCCGGGTCTTCGTCGGCGTGGAAGCGCAGGCCACCTCGGTCGATGAGGCCACCGGAGCCGATCGCGGCAGCGAGATGGCACTGATCACGCTGCGCACCGCGTCCGGAGCGAGCGCCCTGCCGGTCTTCACCAGCGTCGCCACGCTCGCCGCCTGGCGTCCGGCCGCCCGGCCGGTTCCCGTCGCCGGGCCGGACGCCTTCGCGCAGGCCGCGCAGGAAGGCCTCGGCGCCATGGTGATCGACGTCGCCGGCCCGCACACCGCCAGCCTCGACCTGCTGCCCGCCCGCGAACCCAGCCCCGAACTCGATGACCAGTCGCTTTCCGCGCTGCGCCCGCCGACCGATCCGGACGGCCCGCTGTCGCGCACCCGCGTGCGGTCCGCCCTGCGCGCCCTCGCACTGCCGATCACCGCCTGGCCGGCGGAACTCACGGCGCGGCCCGCCGCCGACCCCGCACCCGCCAGCCCCGCCGCCGCCGCTGCCGCTGCCGAGGCCGATTCCGCCAGCCCTGCCGGTGGAGTCGGGAGCGGTGGGCGGCCGGTGCTGGTCGTGATGCCGCGTGGCCGGGCGGGGCGTCAGCTGGACGGAGTCGAGGTGGCCCGGCTGCTGTCCGAACAGCTCGGCGGCGGATCGGGCATCGCCGTCCTGCTGGTCGGGGCGGGCCTCGGCCAGACCCTGGCGGTGCGCCGCCAGCTCGGTCACGGCCTGCACGCCTGACCTCACATATCCCGCCAGGTCGACCTGCCCCGGCGGTGCCGCCGCGCCAGCCACCCGAATCCACGAACAAACCGCCCAGGGGGAGTTCGGGGGTGCGGTGCGTCGGGTGCGAGTGATCGCCACTTGGGCGGGCTGGGTGCTAGTCTTGGCAGAGACCGATGCCGGTCGGCTCCAGCTGTCCGACGGTGCCGTCGTTTGCGACGGTTCCGAACGGGGGCGCGGAGCCTGTCCGGCAGGACCAAGCGGGGGTTCGCCCTCCACCCGAGTCACCGGAGTTCCTGCGGGCCTCGTTCGAGGCGGTAGGCGCGGTGGCCGGGTCGCCGGTCGGCCGAGCCGTTCCCGCGGTTGTCGGCCGGGAGCCTGGTGTCACCAGGCTCGGTGCTCCGCTGCGGTGAGGTCGCGCCCGCGCGTCGAGCAACGGAGGAACACATCAGCACAGAGTCCCGCATCAACGACCGGATCCGCGTTCCCGAAGTGCGCCTTGTCGGCGCCGAGGGCGAGCAGATCGGCATCGTCGCGATCGGCGAGGCCATGCGTATGGCCCAGGAGGCCGACCTCGACCTCGTCGAGGTGGCGCCGACGGCGCGTCCGCCGGTCTGCAAGCTGATGGACTTCGGGAAGTTCAAGTACGAGTCCGACCAGAAGCGTCGGGAAGCTCGGAAGAACCAGGTCCAGACCGTCATCAAGGAAATGAAGCTGCGCCCGAAGATCGACCCGCACGACTACGAGACCAAAAAGGGTCACGTCGTGCGGTTCCTGAAGGCCGGCGACAAGGTCAAGATCACCATTATGTTCCGTGGCCGGGAGCAGTCCCGTCCGGAGCTGGGGATCCGCCTGTTGCAGCGGCTGTCCGCCGACGTGGCCGAACTCGGCTATGTCGAGGCCCAGCCCAAGCAGGATGGTCGAAACATGACCATGGTGATGGCCCCGCACAAGGGTTCTTCCACCAAGCCACAGCGGCTGCCGGAGTCCGCGGCTGGCTACCTCTGATCAGGCCTGACCGGCTCGGCCCGGCCTGATCCGTCAGGTCTGGCCACCGCCGGCCCGGGTGTACCCGATATGGGTGCGTTCGGTTAGATGTGCCCGGCCTGTTTTTTGGCCCGGTCTGGCCGGAGACGGCCTGACCTGCGCGGTCGTACCGCACGTGGGCGGGGAGTCCCGTCGCGCGGCGGTATCGCCATGCCGGTCGTTCGACCAACCACGTCCACCGTCAGGATGTTGACATGCCCAAGCAGAAGTCCCACAGCGGCGCGAACAAGCGGTTCTGGATCACCGGCTCCGGCAAGGTGATGCGGCGGCGGGCCGGCCGCAACCACCTGCTCGAGCACAAGTCGAGCCGCCGCACCCGTCGCCTTGAGGGTGAAGTTCCGCTGACCAAGGCCGACGACCGCCGGATCAAGCGCCTGCTCGCCCGCTAGGGCGCCCACACGATTCCGGCCGCACCCGAACGAAGGAGACAGGTGCCCTCATGGCACGCGTGAAGCGGGCGGTCAACGCCCAGAAGAAGCGTCGCACGGTCCTGGAACAGGCCAGCGGCTACCGGGGCCAGCGCTCCAGGCTGTACCGCAAGGCCAAGGAGCAGATGCTCCACTCGATGACCTACTCCTACCGGGACCGTCGCGCGCGCAAGGGCGACTTCCGGCAGCTGTGGATCACTCGTATCAATGCCGCGGCGCGGGCCAACGGCATGACCTACAACCGCTTCGTGCAGGGCCTGAAGCTGGCCGGCGTCGACGTGGACCGCAAGATCCTCGCTGACCTGGCTGTCAACGACGCCGCGGCGTTCGCGGCGCTGGTCGAGGTGGCCCGGGCAGCCGTGGCCGCGGCGCCGGAGCCGAGCGCAGCCTGAACCCCGCACGAGATCGGACGGTGCAGGCAGCGGGTGACCCCGCCGTGGCTCCTGCCGCTGTCACCGCCCCTGCCCACGCCCGGGCCGCCGCCGCTGGTGCTGCTGCCACCCGGGCCAGGGCAGGGGTCGGGGCCGCGGCCGCGGCGATCGGGCCGCGGTCGGTTCGGGTAGGCGCCGCGCGGCGGCTGCACAAGGCCGCCGAACGGCGGGAACAGGGGCGGTTCCTGGTCGAGGGCGCGCAGGCGGTCGGCGCCGCGGTGGCGGCGGGCGCGCTGCTCGAGGTGTTCGTCGGGGCCACCGCCGCGGCACGCCACGAGGTGTTGCTGCGCACGGCCGGTGTTCCGGTCCGGGTGGTCACCGAGGCGGCGGCCGCGGCGCTCTCGGAGACCGTGACCCCGCAGGGACTCGTCGGCGTCGCCACGCTCCCACGGCACCGGCTCGCGGATCTGGTCGCACCCCGGCTGGTCGCGGTGTGCGTGGCGGCGAACGATCCCGGTAACGCGGGCACCGTGATCCGCAGCGCGGACGCGGCCGGGGCGGACGCGGTCGTGTTCACCGGCAGCGGCGTCGACCCGTTCGGTGGCAAGTGCGTGCGCTCGTCCGCCGGCAGTCATTTCCACCTTCCGGTGATCGTCGAAACAGAGCCGGTCGAGACCATCGCCGGGCTGCGCGCCCAGGGGTGCCGCATCGTCGCCACATCGGGCGGCGCGGCGCGCGACATCGACGCGGCGGTGGCCGCCGGAGACCTCGACGGACCGACAGCCTGGCTGTTCGGCAACGAGGCACACGGACTCGACGCGGCCGTGGCGGCTGCCGCGGACTCGACACTTCGGGTCCCGGTGTACGGTCAGGCCGAGTCCCTGAATCTTGCGGTTGCGTCCGCGCTGTGCCTGTACGCGTCGGCGCGGGCGCGGAGAACGGCCGGTACCGAAGGCACCGGAGGAGGTGGTCGGCGGTGGTGAACATCATCGCGTCGACGTCCGCCCCGGAGGGTTCGACCAGCACCGCTGATCCGGCACCAGGCGAGGCCATGACTGCTGACGACGAACCCGCCGGCCCGGCCATGTTGGACGGGCCCCTCCCCGTGGCCGCCTTCGACCTGTTGCCCGACGCCATCGTCGTCACCGACGCGGCCGGCACGGTCGAGGTGTTCAACCGCGCCGCGTCCCGCCTGTTGGGCGTACCCGCGCGTCCCGCGCTGGGGCGTCACCTCACCGAGGTGCTGCCGCTGCTCGACGAACGCGGCAACGACTGGTGGGAGTGCTCGGCGGTCAGCCGCCGGATGCCCCGGGTCGTCGGGCAGCCGGAGCGGCGCCTCACCTACGCGGGGTCCGACCATGACCGGGACTTCCACGTCACCGTCCAGTTCACCCGGGTCGCCGGTCGGCTCGCGCGGGTGTCCCTGGCGCTGCGCGACACCTCCAGCCGGGAACGGCTCGAGCGCAACCGGGCCGATCTGGTCGCCACCGTCGCCCATGAGCTGCGCTCGCCGCTGACCAGCGTGAAGGGTTTCACCGCCACCCTGCTCGCCAAATGGGACAGATTCACCGACGAGCAGAAGAAGCTCATGCTCAACACCGTCAACACCGACGCCGACCGGGTGACCCGCCTGCTCGCCGAGGTGCTCGACGTCTCCCGGATCGACTCCGGGCGCATCCAGGTCCGCAAGCAGATCATCGACCTGCCCGCGCGGCTGCGCGCCGTCCTCGAGGGAAAGATCGCCTCCGGCGCGGCCGGGGCCGGCCGGTTCGTCCTCGTCGAAGAGGGCGAACTGCCCGAGATGTGGGTCGATCCGGACAAGCTGGAGCAGGTGCTGCACAACCTGGTCGACAACGCGCTGCGCCACGGAGCGGGTACAGTGACCGTGCTGTTGCGCGGTGAGGAGTCCGGCACGGAGGTGCGCGTGTCCGACGAGGGCGAAGGTGTTTCCGAGGCGAACGCCGCCCGGGTGTTCACCAAGTTCTGGCGCGGTGCCAGCCGCGGCAACGGCACCGGCCTCGGCCTCTACATCGCCAAGGCGCTGATCGAGGCGCATGGCGGCACGATCTCCGTGGGCCGGGCTCCCAGCGGCGGCGCCGAGTTCCGATTTTTCGTGCCCGCCGGCGGTCCGGTCTTCGGCTGAGGTCAGCCGAACCGGGCGTTCCCGGCGGGCGCCCCGGGCCATTCCTGTCTGCGTCACCGACACCACCGGTGAGCGTCACCCCTGGAGAGTTCCGTGCCCGCCCCTGGAGAGACAGTCGACCCGTCCCGGGTCCACTCCCTCGACCCTGACCAGCTGGCCGCGGCCGTCACCGCGGCGCTGGCCTCGATCACCACCGCCACCGATCTGGACGCCCTCGCCGCCGTGCGGACCGCCCATGTGCAGGGCGACAACGCCCCGCTGGTGCTGGCCCGCCGTGAACTCGGCGCGCTGCCGCGGGAGGACCGCGCCGACGCCGGCCGCCGGCACAACGCCGCCCGCGCGCAGGTGCAGGCCGCCTACGACACCCGGCTGGCGCAGCTCACCGCCGAACGCGACACCCGGGTGCTGCGCGAGGAACGGGTGGACGTCACGCTGCCGCCCGCGCGGCGCCGTCGCGGCGCGCGCCATCCGCTGAGCTCGCTGTCCGACCGGCTCGTCGACGTGTTCGTCGCGATGGGTTACGAGGTCGCCGAAGGCCCCGAGGTCGAACACGACTGGTTCAACTTCGAGGCCCTCAACATGGCCCCGGACCATCCCGCCCGCAGCATGCACGACACGCTCTACGTCGAACCCGCCGGCTCCGGCCGGCTGCTGCGCACCCACACGTCCCCGGTGCAGATCCGCTCGTTGCTGGCCCGGGACCTGCCCGTGTACGTGGTCGCCCCCGGGCGGACCTACCGCAACGACGCCATCGACGCGACCCACTCGCCGGTGTTCGGTCAGCTCGAGGGCCTCGCCGTCGACGAGGGCATCACGATGGCCGACCTGCGCGGCACCCTCGCGACCTTCGCCGAGGCGCTGTTCGGGACGGGACTGTCCACCCGGCTTCGTCCGTCCTACTTCCCGTTCACCGAGCCATCGGCCGAACTGGACGTGCAGTGTTTCTCCTGCCACGGCGAGACGGCCCGCCAGCCGTGTCGGGTCTGCTCCGACGAGGGCTGGATCGAGATCCTCGGCTGCGGCATGGTCGACCCGAACGTGCTGCGGGCCGCCGGTGTCGATCCGACTCGTTACAGCGGATTCGCGTTCGGGATGGGCCTGGAACGCGCCGCGATGATCCGCTATGGCGTCCGCGAGATCCGTGACTTCGTCGACGGGGACGTCCGTTTCGGCCTCCCGTTCGGAATCGAGGACTGACGCCATGCTCATCGTGATGTCCTGGCTGCGGGAACACGTTCCCGGTCTGCCGCCCACGCGGCCGGTCGCGGACGCGCTGATCCGCGCCGGTTTCGAGGTCGAAGGGCTGCGCACGGTCGGCGGCGACGTCTCCGGTGTGGTCGTCGGCGAGATCGTCAGCTTCGAGGCGGTCGAGACGAAGAAGAAGACCGTCCGCTGGTGCCAGGTCCGCGTCGCCGACTCGCCTGTCGCCGAGGACGCCGCCGGCGCCGCCGCTGGGGCTGGGGCTGGGGCTGGGGTCGAGGATGACGCGGGTGCGGTGCGCGGGGTCATCTGCGGGGCGCTGAACTTCGCGGTCGGCGACCGGGTGGCCGTCGCGCTGCCCGGGGCGGTGCTGCCCGGCGGGTTCGCGATCACCGCACGCAAGACCTACGGCCATCTCAGCGACGGGATGATCTGCTCGGCACGCGAGCTCGGCCTCGGCGAGGACCACGACGGCATCCTCATCCTGGAGCCGTCGACGCCGCTGGGCGCGGACGTCGCCACGCTGCTCGAGCTCGCCGACGAGGTGCTCGACATCGCCATCACCCCGGACCGCGGCTACGGACTGTCCGTGCGTGGCATCGCCCGGGAGGCCGCCACCGCGTTCGCGCTGCCCTTCGACGACCCGGGCCGACCCGAAGCCGCCGTCGACGGCGGTGCTGGAACGTCCGGTGCTGGAACGTCCGGTGCTGGAACGTCCGGTGCTGGAACGTCCGGTGCTGGGACGTCCGGTGCTGGGGCCGGGTATCCGGTGGTCGTGGCGGACACCGTCGGCTGCGACCGGTATGTCGCCCGGGTGGTCACCGGTGTCGACCCGGCGGCCGTGACGCCGATGGGGTGGGCGCGGCGACTGGCACTGTCCGGAATGCGTTCGATCTCGGTGCCCGTGGACGTGACCAACGCCGTGCTGCTCGGCCTCGGCCAGCCGCTGCATGCCTTCGACCGGGCGAAACTCATCGGGACGATCGTCGTGCGCCGCGCCGCGCCCGGCGAGACACTGCGCACCCTCGACGACGTCGAGCGCGTCCTCGACCCCGAGGACCTGGTCATCGCGGACGACTCCGGGCCGATCGCGCTGGCCGGGGTGATGGGCGGTGCCAGCACCGAGATCTCGGCGACGACCACCGACATCGTGCTCGAGGCCGCGCATTTCGACCCGATCAGCGTCGCCCGGACCGCGCGCCGGCACCGGCTGTCCTCCGAGGCGTCGCGCCGCTTCGAACGCGGTGTCGACCCGGCGCTGCCCGCGGTCGCCGCCGCGGCCGCCGTCGACCTGCTCGTCTCGCTCGCCGGTGCCACCAGCGAGCCGGGCGTCACCGACATCGATCATCGTCTGGCCACCCCGGTGGTGCCGTTGCCGCTGGGTGAGGCGCAGCGACTGGCCGGACGTCCCTACCCGGCCCAGACGGTGCTGCGCCGGCTGGCCGACGTCGGCTGCACCATCTCCGGGGTGACCGAGGACGGGTCAGAGCTGCCCGAGGGGTCAGAGCTGCCCGAGGAGACGGTGCTGGCCGTCGTCCCGCCGCCGTGGCGGCCGGATCTGACCCGGCCGGCGGATCTCGTCGAGGAGATCGTCCGGCTGGAGGGGTACGACACGATTCCGGTGACACTGCCCCGGCTGCCCGCCGGACGTGGCCTCACCACGGCGCAACGGCTGCGACGAGAGGTGGGGCGGGCGCTCGCGCACGCCGGCCATGTCGAGGTGCAGACGCTGCCGTTCGTCGCCGAGGACGCCGCCGACGCGCTGAGCCTGGCCGCGGACGACCCGCGGCGCGCGGCGGTCCGGGTCGCGAACCCGATCGCCGAGGACGCGGCCTACCTGCGGACCACGCTGCTGTCGGGGCTGATCGGCGCCGCCGTGCGCAACCTCGGCCACGGCCAGCAGGACCTCGCCCTGTTCGAGACCGGCCTGGTCTTCCGGGAGCGTCCCGGCGGTCCGGCGCGGGTCAGCGTCCCACCGGTGGATCGCCGGCCGAGCGCCGACGAGATCGCCGACCTGGACGCGAGCCTGCCCGAGCAGCCCCGTCACCTGGCGGCGCTGCTCACCGGCCGAGCCGAGCCGGCGGGCTGGGCGGGGCCGGGCCGAGCGGCTGACTGGGCGGACGCCCTCGACGTCGCCCACCTCGTGGCCGAGGCCCTCGGTCTGAGGCTGACCGTCACCGCCGGTGACACGATGCCGTGGCATCCGGGCCGGTGCGCGGCGCTGTCGCTGGCCGGACGGCCGGTCGGGCACGCCGGTGAACTGCATCCGCGGGTACTCGCCGACGTGGGTCTGCCGGCGCGGTCGGTGGCGCTGGAACTGGACCTGGACGCGCTGCTCGAGGTCGCCGCGGTCGCCCCGCCGGTCGTCGCACCGTCGATCTCGAACTATCCGCCGGCGGATCGGGATGTGGCGCTGGTCGTCCCCGTCCAGGTGCCCGTCGCGCGGGTCACGGCGGCGCTGCGGGAGGGAGCCGGTGCGCTGCTGGAGTCGCTGACCCTGTTCGATGTGTTCGAGGGCGCGCAGGTCGGGTCGGGGCAGCGGTCGCTGGCCTTCGGTCTGCGCCTGCGGGCCGCCGACCGCACGTTGACCGCCGCCGAGGCGAACGAGGTCCGCGACGCCGCCGTCGCGCTGGCCGCCGACCGCACCGGCGCCACCCTGCGCTCCTAGCCGGAGCGCCAGAAGCGGATGGTGTGATCCTCGGAGGCGCTGGCCAGGGTGTGGCCGTCCGGGGAGAACGCGACCGACCACACCCCGGCGGTGTGTCCGGACAGGACGGCCACCGGCTGGCGCCCACCGCTGCCGTTGACATCCCACAGCCGGATGTCGCGGTCGCGGAAAGTGTTGGACGCACTGGCGAGGATGCGGCCGTCCGGCGAGAACGCGACGGTCCGCACCGCGCCGGTGTGCCCGGTGAAGGTCGCTCCCAGGGTCGGATGGGTCGGGTCGGCGATGACGCACAGCCGGACCAGACCGTCGTCGCTGGCGCTGGCCAGGGTGCGACCGTTCGGCGCGAACGCCAGCGACCGGATGGGGCCGCCGCTGGTGCACAGGGTCGCCAGGCGCCGCGGGTCGTTCGGCTGGGTGACGTCCCACAGCCAGCTGGACCCGTCCCTGGCGCCGCTGGCGAGCATCCGTCCGTCCGGGGAGAAAGCGAGTGCCCACACGCCGCTGTCCGCCCCGGGAAAGGCACTGAGGCGCTGCGGGTTGGCGGGATCGGACACGTCCCACAGCCAGACCGACCGGTCGGTCCCGCCGGTGGCGACGAGGGGTCGCGTCGGCGAGAACGCCACCGACAGGATGCCGCTGGCCTGCTGGTCGAAGGGGACGGGCAGGGCCTGCGGCCGGGTCGGATCGGCGATGTTCCACAGCCGGGCGATGTGGCTGGCCGGCAGCTGGGCGGCGGTGGCCAGCAGCTGTCCGTCGCGGGAACCGGCGAGGGCGCGCACCGGGGAACCGTCCCGGGGCAGTTCACCGATGGTCGCCGGATGGGCGGGATCGGAGATGTTCCACAGCCGCGCCTCGCCGTCCTCGGCGCCGGTGACGACACTGCCGTCCGGACGGAACATCACCGACGTGGCCGTGTCCGCGCGGGCGGGCAACGTGAGCAGCGGGCGTGCCTTCGACCAGTCGGCCGCCCTGGCCGGATCGTGGCCTGGATTCGGGCTGGGCACCGTGACCGGCGGCGGGCCCGCACCGCCCGCGGTGGAGCCCTGGCCGCCGAGCAGCACCACACCCGCGAGCACCGCGAGCACGGCCACGCCGAGTACACCCAGAACCGCCGCTGTCCGCGCCCGTTCGCCCGCCCCTCGCCCCGCGCGCCGGTGCTGCCGGGACGGCCGGCGCGGGTCGACCGGCGGCGGCGTGGCCGGCGGCAGGGTGGCCGGCGGCAGGGTGGCCGGCGGCAGGGTGGAGGCGTCCGGGGAAGCGTCGGTCGGTGCACCCGGGCGCGCCACCGGTACCGCGGGCAGGGCCCTTGGAGTGGGCGGAGCAGCCGTGGACGTGGACGCGTGGCCGCTCGTGACGGGGGCCTGCGCTGGCGCTGGCGATGCGTCCTGCAGGGCGGCGCGGATACCGGGGGACAGGTGCAGGACGAGCCTTACCCGGTCGGTCCAGCCGGGACCATGACTCAGGGTGGCGGCCCGGGCGAGGGCGCGGGCGAACGTGTCGGCGTCGCGATGCCGCCTGGTCGGGTCCTTCGCGAGCGCGCGCAACACGACCCCGGCGATCGGGGTGGGGACTCCCGTCAGGGGCGGGGGTGGATCGTGCAGATGCTGCTCCCACAGGGCCTCGACCGACTGGAGCGGATCGAAGGGCGGTCGTCCGGTGAGCAGGTGGTAGAGCAGGACGCCGAGGGCGTACTGGTCGGTGGCCGGACCGATCCGGCCGCGGCGGATCTGCTCGGGCGCCATGTACATGGGGGTGCCGGAGACGCTGCTGGCGGTGGCCGCGACCCCTTCGAAGATCTTGGCGATACCGAAGTCGGTGACCTTCACCGCGCCGTCGGCGGCGAACATGATGTTGTCGGTCTTGATGTCTCGGTGGAGCACGCCGCGGGTGTGCGCGTGCTGCAGGGCGGCCGCGACGGCCAGACCCACGGCGGCGATCTCCGGCGCGGTCAGCCCGGCGCGGCTGTGGGCGAGGGTGCCGCCGGCGAGCAGCTCCATCACGACCAGGCAGAGCCCCTCGGCCTCCACATAGTCGTGCACACGCACGATGTGTGGATGGTCGAGCCGACCCAGCGCCCGTGCCTCGGCCGCGAACTCGAGGCGGACCGCCTCGGCCCGGTCCGCCTCCATGACCTTGATCGCTACCGGCCGGCCGATCTGCCGGTGCTGGCCGGACAGCACGAGCCCGAACTGACCCGAGCCCAGCCGATCGCCGACCTCGTAGCCGGGCAGGGCGCGCTCGACCCGGTCCCGATCGACGATCACCGCTGTGTCGGGCGGGCATGTCGCCCGACCCTCGTCTCCCCCGTCATTGAGGCGTCAGCTTAGCGAGCTGCCACATACCGTCACGCAGGTGTCGCACCCGGACGCGACCTGGCGACCCGGCGTGAGGGGGCCAGCGCCGGACCGGCCGGCTCGCACGGCCCCTCGGGGCGGGGCAGGGCCTGTCAGAGCGGGGCGGGACCCGTCGCGCCGGGCCTCGACTTCAGCGAAAACGATTGAATGAACATGCGGGCGAGTGTATAAGTTCTCGTATGGGAGTGACGGCGGCGGTGGCGGGAGCAAGCGGCTACGGCGGCGGGGAGCTGCTACGCCTGCTGCTCGGCCATCCGGATATCGAGATCGGCGTGCTGGCGGCGAACACCTCCGCCGGCCTGCCGGTGACAGACGTGCACCCGAACCTGCCCGACCTCGAAGGTCGAGTCTTCGCTGACACGCAGGCACTTGTCGAGAGCAAAGCAGACCTGATCTTCCTCGCGCTGCCGCACGGGCAGTCGGGAGCGGTGGCCGCGGCCCTGCCCCAGGGCGTCCGCGTGGTCGATCTCGGCGCCGACCATCGGCTGGCCGATCCGGCCGCCTGGGCCCGGGCCTACGGCGGTGAGCACGCCGGTAGCTGGACATACGGGATGCCCGAGCTGCCCGGCGCCCGGGCGCGCATCGCCGCCAGCACCCGGGTCGCCGCGCCGGGCTGCTACCCGACGGCGTCCTCGCTGGCCCTCGCGCCGGTGCTGGCCGCGGGTCTGGTCGAACCGCGGGATCTGACGGTGGTCGCCGCCAGCGGCACCTCGGGCGCGGGCCGATCGGCCAAGGTGAACCTGCTCGGCAGCGAGGTGATGGCCGACCTCACCGCCTACAAGGTGGGCACCCACCAGCATCGCCCCGAGATCGCGCAGGCCCTGTCCGGGGTCGCCGGGGTGCCGGTCAGCCTGTCGTTCACGCCGGTGCTGGCCCCGCTGCCACGGGGGATTCTGGCCACCTGCTCCGGCCGCGCGCTCCCGGGTGTCGATGCGGAGGTCGTCCACGAGGCGCTGCGCGCGGCGTACGCGGGGGAGCCGTTCGTGCGGGTGCTGCGGCCCGGGCGCTGGCCGCGCGCGGCCGCGACGCTGGGCGGCAACGCCGTCCACGTGCAGGGCACGTACGACGCCGAGTCCGGCCGGGTGATCGTGGTCTCCGCCATCGACAACCTCGGCAAGGGTGCGGCCGGCCAGGCGCTGCAGTGCGCCAACCTGATGCTTGGCCTGCCCGAGACCACCGGGCTCACCGCCCAGGGCATCGCACCGTGACCACCCCCGTCAGGCGCCTGGGAGGGCAACTGTGAGCGTCACCGCCCCACGGGGCTTTCGCGCCGCCGGCGTGGCGGCCGGGCTGAAACCGTCCGGCAACCCGGATGTCGCCGTCGTCGTCAACGACGGCCCCCTCGATGCCGCCGCCGGCGTGTTCACCCGCAACCGCGTCCAGGCCGCGCCGGTGCTGTGGACCCGCCAGGTGCTCGCCGACGGGCGGGCGCGCGCCGTGGTGCTCAACTCCGGTGGGGCGAACGCCTGCACCGGCCCGGCCGGCTTCGGGGACACGCACGCCACCGCCGAACACGCCGCGAGCCTGCTCGGTATCGGCGCCGGGGAGGTCACGGTCTGCTCCACGGGGCTGATCGGCGTCCGACTGCCCATGGAGAATCTGCTGGCGGGCGTGACCCGCGCCGCCGGTGAGCTCGACGGCGACGGTGGCGCCCGGGCCGCCGAGGCGATCCGCACCACCGACACCGTCGCGAAGATGGCGGTCCGCACGTCCACGACCACCCCCGGCGTCACGGTCGGGGGAATGGCCAAGGGCGCGGCGATGCTGGCTCCCTCACTGGCCACGATGCTCGTCGTCATCACCACCGACGCGGTGGCCGACGCCGCCACCCTGGCCGACGTCGTGCGGGAAGCCTCCCGGGTGAGCTTCGAACGGGTCGATTCCGACGGCTGCCTGTCGACCAACGACACGGTGCTCCTGCTCGCCTCCGGCGCCTCCGGGGTCAGCCTGCCCGCGGGCGAACTCACCGCGCTGGTCTCCGAGGTGTGTGTCGATCTGGCGCAGCAGATGCTGGGCGACGCCGAAGGTTCGACGAAGACCATCGCGATCACGGTCGTCGGCGCCGCCAGCGAGGCCGACGCCCTGGAGGTCGGCCGCGCCGTCGCCCGCAACAACCTGCTCAAATGCGCGCTGTACGGCAAGGACCCGAACTGGGGTCGGGTGCTCGCCGCGGTCGGCACCACCACGGCCGCGTTCGAACCCGACGCGCTGGACGTGTCGATGAACGGCGTCCAGGTCTGCCGCGCCGGCGCGCCCGGGGCCGACCGTGATCTCGTCGATCTCGCCGACCGGCGGATCGACATCCTCGTCGACCTGCACAGCGGCACCGACGAAGTGACGATCTGGACCAACGATCTGACCGACGGCTACGTCTACGAGAACTCGGCGTACTCGACATGACCGACACCGCCGCATCGCCAGCCGCCGAGTCAGGCGGCACCGAGTCGGCCGCCGTCCCCGCGGGTGCTCGTGGGCCCGCGGCGACCGCCCGTGGGCATGCCGCGCTCGCCAAGACGCATGTCCTCATCGAGGCGCTGCCCTGGCTGTCGCGGTTCCAGGGCGCGACCATCGTCGTCAAGTACGGCGGTAACGCGATGACGGAGCCGGCGCTGCGGGCCGCCTTCGCCGCAGACATCGTCTTCCTGCGCTACTCGGGGTTGCGGGTCGTGGTCGTCCACGGTGGCGGCCCGCAGATCACCGCGCATCTGGCCCGCCTCGGCGTCGAGTCGACGTTCGTCGGCGGCCTGCGGGTGACCACCCCCGAAACGATGGACATCGTGCGGATGGTGCTGCTCGGCCAGGTCAACCGCGACGTCGTCGGCCTCGTCAACGACCATGGCCCGTTCGCCGTCGGCCTCTCCGGTGAGGACGCGAACCTGTTCACCGCGAAGCGCAGGCCCGCGATCATCGACGGCCAGCCGGTCGACGTCGGCCTCGTCGGTGACATCGTCAAGGTCCGCGCCGAAACGGTCAACGCCCTGCTCGACTCCGGCAAGGTGCCCGTCATCGCCTCGGTGGCCCGGGGCGTCGACGGCGGTGTCTACAACGTCAACGCCGACACCGCCGCCGCCGAACTCGCCGTCGCCCTCGGCGCGACCAAACTCGTCGTCCTCACCGACGTCGAAGGTCTCTACGCGGACTGGCCGGCCAGCGACGAGGTCCTCAGTGAGCTGACCATCACCGAACTGGAAGCCCTCCTGCCCACCCTCGCGTCGGGCATGATTCCGAAGATGGAGGCCTGCCGCCGGGCGGTGCGCGGCGGTGTTCCACAGGCCCATGTGCTCGACGGCCGGGTCCCGCACGCCCTGCTGCTCGAGATCTTCACCGACGACGGCATCGGCACCCTGATCACCCCGGGCACCGCCGTCGAGCCCACCGTCACCCCGGCGTCCGCTGCCAGCACCGAGACCGGAGACAGGCCATGAACGCCGATCTACTCGCCCGTCGGGACGCCGTGATCATGGCGACCTATGGCCGTCCGGCGCTGTCGCTGGTGCGCGGGCAGGGCACCCGGGTCTGGGACGACACCGGCCGGGAGTACGTCGACCTGCTCGGCGGCATCGCGGTCAGCGTGCTCGGCCACGCCCATCCGGCGATCCGCGCCGCCGTGCTCGCCCAGTTCGACACGCTCGGGCACGTGTCGAACCTCTACGCCAACGAGCCGCAGGTCCGCCTCGCCGAACGCCTCGTCGAGCTGCTCACCGCGCACACCCCCGGCGGCAGCGACAACGGCGCGGCCGCCGGAGCCGGTGTCGGCGGCGCGAAGGTCTTCTTCGCGAACTCCGGTGCCGAGGCCAACGAGGCCGCCATCAAGATCGCCCGCCGGACGGGGCGTCCGGAGATCATCGCCGCCGAGAACTCCTTCCACGGTCGGACTCTCGGCGCGCTGTCGATCACCGGGCAGCCGGCCAAGCGCGCCCCGTTCGAACCACTGCTGCCCGGCGTGCGTTTCGTTCCCTACGGCGACGCGGCGGCGCTGCGCGCGGCGGTCGGCGAACAGACCGCCGCGGTGTTCCTCGAACCGACCCTCGGGGAGGCGGGTGTCGTCCCGCCCCCACCCGGCTACCTGGCGGCCGCCCGAGCCGTGTGCGACGACGCGGGGGCGCTGCTCGTCCTCGACGAGGTCCAAAGCGGTGTCGGGCGGACCGGGGCCTGGTTCGCGCACCAGAGCGCCGGGGTTCGCCCCGATGTCGTCACCCTGGCGAAGGGGCTCGGCGGCGGGCTGCCGATCGGCGCCTGCGTCGGTCTTGGCGCCGCCGCCGATCTGCTGCGCCCCGGCGACCACGGCAGCACCTTCGGCGGTGGGCCGATCGCCTGCGCCGCGGCGCTCGCGGTGCTCGACACCATCGTCGCCGACGGTCTGCTCGAGCACGCCCGTACGGTCGGGGACCGGCTGGCGGCCGGCATCCTCGCCGCCGCGATACCGGGTGTGCTGAGTGTGCGCGGGCCGGGCCTGTGGCGGGCGATCGAACTCGACGGTCCCTACGCCCCGGCCGTGGAGATCGCGGCCCGGCAGGCCGGCTACCTGGTCAACGCGGCGGTGCCGACCGCGATTCGGCTCGCCCCCCCACTTGTCCTCACCGATGCCGAGGTGGACGCCTTCCTCGCCGTGCTGCCGGGTGTGGTCGCCCAGGCACGTGAGGCAGCCGAGCTGCCCGGGGAAGGCTCTAAGGTCAGCGCATGACGGCCCGACACTTCCTGCTCGACACCGACCTGACCTCCGCGGAACAGGCCGCCGTGCTCGACCTCGCCGACGGTTACAAGGCCCGGCGGCGTGCGCCGGGCCCGGCGGACCGTCCGCTGGCGGGTCGCTCGGTGGCGCTGCTGTTCGAGAAGCCCTCGACCCGCACCCGGCTGTCCTTCGACGTCGGGGTCGCCGAACTCGGCGGTCATCCCGTCGTCATCGACGCGGCCAGCACCCAGCTGGGCCGTGGCGAGACCATCGAGGACACCGCCGCCGTGCTCAGCCGGTACGTCGACGCGATCGTCGTGCGGACCTTCGCGCAGGAGCGCCTCGAGCGACTCGCCGCCGCCGCGAACGTTCCCGTCATCAACGCCCTGTCCGACCACGCCCATCCCTGCCAGGCCCTCGCAGACCTGCAGACCATCCGGGAACGGCGCGGCGGTCTGGCCGGGCTCACCCTGACCTACCTCGGCGACGGCAACAACGTCGCCCACTCCCTGCTGCTCGCCGGCGCCCTCGCCGGGATGCGGGTGCACGTCGCCTCGCCCCCCGGCTACGAGCCGTTCGAACAGGTCGTGCGGCACGCCAACGAGATCGGAGCGGCCACCGGCGGGGAGGCCCTGGTCATGCACGACGCGTTGGAGGCCGCCGCCGGCGCCGATGTGCTCTACACCGATGTCTGGGCCTCGATGGGGCAGGAGGGCGAGTCCGACAGTCGCTCGCTGGTCTTCCAGCCCTACCAGCTCGACGAGAAGGCGGTCGAAGCCGCCAAGCCCGACGTCCTGGTCCTGCACTGCCTGCCGGCACACCGGGAACTGGAGATCTCCGGCTCCGTCCTCGACGGCCCGCACTCGGCCGTGTTCGACCAGGCCGAGAACCGACTGCACGCGCAGAAGGCCCTGCTGTCGCTGCTGTTCGCGGCCGAGGCAGGCGTGGCCGAGGCAGGCACGGGCGGGACAGGCGCGGGCGGGGCGGACGCGGCACGATGAACGCGGTCGACACCGGTCCGGGCGCTGGTACCGGACTGCGGAGGGCGGCACCGCTGACCAAACACGCCCGGCAGGCCCGCCTGGCCGCGCTGATCGGTCAGCGGTCCGTGCGGTCGCAGTCGGAACTCGCCCGTCTGCTCGCCGCCGAAGGCGTGCAGGTCACCCAGGCCACGCTGTCCCGTGACCTGGAGGAGATCGGCGCGGCGAAGGTGCGGGGCGTCGACGGTGCGCTGGTCTACGCCGTCGAGGGCAACCTCGCCCCGGCCGAGACCGTGCGGCTGCCACTGACCCGGCTGTGCGAGGAACTACTCGTCTCCGCCGAGGCCAACGGCGACCTGGTCGTCCTGCGCACGCCACCCGGCGCCGCGCAGCTGTTCGCCTCCGCGCTCGACCGCGAGGACTCCCCGGCGATCATGGGCACGATCGCCGGGGACGACACCGTCCTCGTCGTGTGCCGGGCCGCGCTGCCCACGGACGGCCCGGCCGGTGGACACGCCGGTAGCCCGTCCAGCGGCGGTGTGCCTGGCCGGGACGCCCCCTCACGGCGCAGGATGCCGGTGGGCGGCGTCGTCCCGATCGGTGGGCCGGCGCTCGCGGCCTATCTGCTGTGGCTCGCCGACGGACGGGGCCGAACCGCGGCACCGCCCGACCCGCAGCCACCCGCGCCGGCTCCCGCCGACCCGAACCACCCCGTCACCTAGCGGGCTCATCCCACAGCAGGTCCACCCCATAGCAGCTCCCACCGCACAGAAGGAGTAAGTCCCGTGACCGAACGCGTCGTGCTTGCCTACTCGGGCGGCCTCGACACGTCCGTGGCGATCGGCTGGATCGGTGCCGAGACCGGCGCCGAGGTCGTGGCGCTCGCGGTCGATGTCGGCCAGGGCGGTGAGGATCTCGAAGCGATCCGGCAGCGCGCCCTCACCTGCGGCGCCGTCGAGTCGATCGTGGTCGACGCCCGGACCGAGTTCGCCGAGTCGTTCGTCGCCCCGGCCATCCGCGCCAACGCCCTCTACATGGACCGCTACCCGCTGATCTCGTCGCTGTCGCGGCCGATCATCGTGAAGCACCTCGTCGAGGCCGCCCGCCAGCACGGGGCCGACGCCATCGCGCACGGCTGCACCGGCAAGGGCAACGACCAGGTGCGGTTCGAGGTCGGAGTGTCCGCGCTCGCCCCCGGGCTGAAGGTGCTGGCACCGGTCCGCGACTCGGGCATGACCCGGGACAAGGCGATCGCCTTCGCCGAGGAGCGGGGCCTGCCGATCGACGTGTCCAAGCGCTCCCCGTACTCCATCGACCAGAACCTGTGGGGACGCACCGCCGAGTGCGGCATCCTCGAGGACCCGTGGGCGCAGCCGCCGGAGGACGTCTTCGTCTACTCCGCGGACCCGACGGTCGCCCGCACCCCGGACGAGGTGACGGTGTCGTTCACCGACGGCATCCCCACCGCGCTGGACGGACGCCCCCTCGGGCTCGCAGACCTGGTCGCCGAGCTCAACACCCGGGCCGGCGCGCACGGCATCGGCCGCATCGACATGATCGAGGACCGCCTGGTCGGGATCAAGAGCCGGGAGATCTACGAGTGCCCGGCCGCGATCACCCTGCTCACCGCGCACCGTGACCTCGAGGACCTCACCCTCGAGCGCGACGTCGCCCGGTTCAAGCGGGGCATCGACCAGCGTTGGGGTGAGATCGTCTACGACGGCCTGTGGTTCTCCCCGCTGAAGCTCGCCCTCGACGCGTTCGTGGACGCGTCGAGCGTCGGGGTGTCCGGGGACGTGCGCCTGCGCCTGGCCGGCGGGGTCGCGCAGGTCGTCGGCCGGCGCAGCCCGGCGAGCCTGTACGACCACGCGCTGGCCACCTACGACGCCGGCGACCAGTTCGACCAGTCGGACGCGCGTGGCTTCATCGAACTGTGGGGCCTGCCGACCAAGGTCTGGGCGGCCCGTGAGCAGCGGCTGAACCCGTGACCTCGACCGATTCCGCCGCCGCCGACGCCGGCGCGCCGCCGACGGGCGGCCCGCCGATGCGGCTGTGGGGCGGCCGGTTCGCCGGCGGCCCGGCCGAGGCGCTGGCCCGCCTGTCGGTGAGCGTCCAGTTCGACTGGCGGCTGGCGCCCTATGACCTGCTCGCCTCGAAGTCGCATGCCCGCGTCCTGCACCGCGCCGGGCTGCTCGAGGACGCCGAGATCGCCGCGATGCTGTCCGCTCTGGACGGGCTCGCCGACGACGTCGCGACCGGGGCGTTCCGGCCCACCGTCGAGGACGAGGACGTCCACACCGCCCTCGAACGCGGCCTGTTGGAACGCCTCGGTGCCCTCGGCGGCAAGCTACGCGCCGGGCGCAGCCGTAACGACCAGGTCGCCACCGACCTGCGGCTGTATCTGCGCGACCATGCCCGCCAGGTCGTGGTCCGGCTCACCGAGCTGTCCCACGCCCTGGTCACCCTGGCCGAACAGCACGTGGACACCCCGGCCCCGGGGATGACCCACCTGCAGCACGCCCAGCCGATCTCGTTCGCCCACCAGTTGGCCGCGCACGTCCAGGCGTTCGTGCGCGACACCGACCGGCTACGTGACTGGGACGCGCGGGCCTCGGTCAGCGCGCTCGGCGCCGGTGCGCTCGCCGGCTCCTCCCTGCCGCTGGACCCACGCGGGGTCGCCGCCGAGCTGGGCTTCGACCGGGCGTTCGAGAACTCCCTCGACGCGGTGTCCGACCGGGACTTCGCCGCCGAGTTCCTGTTCGCCGCCGCACTCATCGGGGTGCACCTGTCCCGCCTCGGCGAGGAGATCGTCCTGTGGACGACGCGGGAGTTCGGCTGGGTCGAACTCGACGACGCGTTCGCCACCGGCAGCTCGATCATGCCGCAGAAGAAGAACCCCGACGTGGCCGAGCTCGCCCGGGGCAAGTCGGGACGGCTGATCGGTGGTCTCACCGGCTTCCTCGCCACGCTCAAGGGTCTTCCGCTGGCCTACGACCGGGACCTCCAGGAGGACAAGGAACCGGTGTTCGACGCGGTCGACACCCTCCTGCTGGTCCTGCCGGCGCTGACCGGGACGGTGGCCACGATGCGGGTCCGCCGCGAACGGCTGGCCGCCGCCGCCCCCGACGGGTTCGCGCTGGCCACCGATGTGGCCGAGTACCTGGTCCGTCGGGGGGTGGCGTTCCGCCAGGCCCATGAGGCCGTCGGCCAGCTCGTCTCGTGGTGCGTGGCGCACGACGTCGACCTGGACGAGGTCAGCGACGACGACCTGGCGGTGATCAACCCGTTGCTCACCCCGGACGTGCGCGGGGTGCTCTCGGTGTCCGGCGCCCTGGCGGCCCGCTCCGCCCCCGGTGGGACGGCTCCCGACCGGGTTCGCGAACAGCTCGCGGCGCTGTTGCCCGTCCTGGACCGGGACCGTCGGTGGGCGATGGGCTAGCCGCGGCGTCGCACCTGTGCACCGCCGCCTTCTTCGACCGGCCCGTGCTGGCCGTCGCCCCTGATCTGCTGGGGGCGACGATCCGGCACGGGCCGGTCGTCGTTCGGCTCACCGAGGTCGAGGCCTACGGCGGGGTGGACGACCCGGCCTCGCACGCGGCACGCGGCCCGACGCCCCGCTCGGCCGTCATGTTCGGCCCACCCGGCCGGGCCTACGTCTACCTGAGCTACGGCGTCCACTGGTGTGTGAACATCGTGTGCGGCCCGCCTGGACAGGCCTGCGCCGTCCTGCTGCGCGCCGGTGAGGTGCTGGCAGGCCACGACCTGCTCCGGCCCCGCTGGCCGACGCTGCCCGAGCGTGACCTCGCCCGGGGCCCTGGCCGGCTCGGACGGGTCCTGGCCGCCGGACCCACCATGACCGGCACGAGTGTCACCGGCGACGGCCCCCTGACCCTCTACCGTCCCGCGCTGGACGCCGACCCCGGCGCCGATCCCGCCGCCGTGACCCGGACCGCGCGTGCGACCCGCATCGACAGCGGCCCGCGGATCGGGATCCGTAGCGCCACGGAGCGCCCCTGGCGGTTCTGGCTGGCGGATGACCCCACCGTCAGTGGGCCTCGCCGGCCGCCGGCCCGGCCCTGAACGGCCGGCCAAGCGGCGCCCCAGCTACGAATGCCCAGGTCACGGGCCTACTAGGGGCCCCTGAGGGGATCTTGGCTCAGACCTCTTAGCCTCGCATATCAGAACATCACTTCGAAGCGCTCCGACGGTGGTGTGATATAGGTCACACATCTGAGGCAGGGATTGATTTGACGCTCCCCGTCATCCACCCGTAATGTTCTCTCTGTCAGCGAGACACGGCGGACGCCGAACACCACGGCCGCCCCTCGCAGACGGGAACCTCCTGGCGGAGGTTCGGGGATGGCGACTGCGAGGCGGCCCCTACTGGGGAGAAGCTGACGAGCGTCGCATCACAAACTTGGCAAGTCGGAACACAGTCGCACGGATGCGGACATCTTCGTGATGGTCGTCCGGTAAGCGCCTGCTCCTTGAGAACTCAACAGCGTGCCGATTGTCAGTGCCAATATGTACTGCCCCCTTTTTCATGGCTCTGG
>NZ_JALKFW010000141.1:0-25275 GCF_023243055.1 Frankia sp. AgPm24
ATCCGCCGCTGTTCCTGGGACCACGCCCGGTGCCGTTCGGCAAGTGCCCGGTTGTAGACGTAGCGGACACAGCCGAACGTTTTCGCGAGGTTCTCCCTCTGGTCGGGGGTCGGGTAGAAACGGTAGCGGTACGCCCGCTTCACCACCCGACTTCCCACACCTGGCAGAATACACGATTCCTCGGTCATTCTGGCAGCCGAGTTGACGCGCTGACCCCGCCCTGAAGGACGGGGCCCGCGCGCTACGTTTCCCGGTCACCGGGGAGGCGCCGCCGCTGCGGCGGCTGGCCCGGTTGGCCCATGACGTCGGCGCCCGGCTGTTCGTCGACGCGGCGCAGCTCGCCCCGCACCGGCGTATCGACATGGCCGCCCTCGGCATCGACTACCTGGCCTTCTCCGGTCACAAGCTGTACGCGCCGTTCGGCGCCGGGGTCCTGGTCGGACGGGCCGACTGGCTGGACGCGGCCCCGCCGTACCTGGCCGGTGGCGGCGCGGTACGTGAGGTCGGCGCGGCCTCGGTCGACTGGGCCACCGGACCAGCCCGACACGAGGCCGGCACGCCGAACCTCGCCGGCGCCACCGCGATCGCCGCCGCCTGCCGCACCCTCGCCGAGATCACCCCCGAGGTGTGGCACGACCACGAGTCGGCGCTGCGCGACCGGCTGCTGCGGGGACTCGCCGCCCTGGACCAGGGTGCGCCGGGCCGGGTCGTCGTCCACCGCATCTGGCCCGAGGACCGCGCCTCCGAGGACGGGGGCTCCGACGGGGGCCGCGCGCAGGGGGTGGGAGTGGTGGCGTTCTCCCTGCCGGGGCACGATCCGGGGTTGGTCTCGGCGTATCTGTCGGCCGAACACGGGATCGGGGTGCGGGCCGGACGGTTCTGCGCGCATCCGCTGCTGGCCCGGCTCGGGGCACCGGGTGGGGCGCTGCGGGCGAGCATCGGGGTCGGCACGACGTCGGCGCATGTCGACCGGCTGCTCGTCGCGCTCGAGGACTACCTGCGCGCCGGTCCGCGGCTGTCCTACCACCAGCGCGACGGTGGCTGGCAGCCGGTGCGGGACGAGCGCCGCCTGCCCGCCTGGGCCGAGCAGTACGCCCAGGTCCCGGGCCAGTCCGCCGGGCAGGTGGGTGCCGCCCTGGCACCCTGCGGGACCTGAGGCTTTACCGCGGGCTCATCGGGGTGAAACCGTCCGTCGACGGCACGGCCGGACAGTGACGGCGTGCCACACACCGGGGGATTCACCGGGGCCAGTTGGAGCGACGCGGTCGCCCGCTGTCCCAAGTCGATGCTGCACGGACCGTGTGCGGGAGTGGGAGCGGACGGTGACTGCGAGGTGCCCGGCGTGGGCGCCTGCTCCTTCCTGGCCGCGCTCGACAGCTGGCCCTATCCCCCTCCCCCGGTGGAGGCGACGGGACCGGCGGGGGCCGATGACCAGGTGTGGGATGTGGGTGAGCTGACGGAGGTCGCGGCGCGCAGGCCGGTGATCGTCGCCGATCTGCCCGCCGCGGCGCTGTCCGCCGACAGCCTGCTCGACACCGCGGAGATCCTCGCCCCGGCCGTGGACGCCTGCCTGCTCGGCGATCACGGTGGGGCGCGGGTCCAGTTCCCGCCGTCCTACCGGTCGGGGTTGCTCACCCGGCGTGGGATAGCCGTCTGGGTCGGGGTGAACTGCCGGGACCGTAACCGGGTGGCACTCGCCGGTGAGGTCGCCGCCTGCCTGGACGCCGGGGTCACCGGGGTGCACTGCGTCACCGGTGATCATCCGGCGTTGGGGCATCGCGACGACGCCCCCGGCGTGTTCGATCTGGACAGTCTGGATGTCGTCGCGCTCGCACGGGGGCACGGCGCGCATGTCTCCGTCGCGCACGCGCCGGCCGCACCACCCACCGCCCACCGGCTGTCCCGCCTGATGGCCAAGATCGACGCCGGGGCGGACACGGTGTTCGTGGACCACTGCGGTGGGCCCGGACCGGTCGGCGAGGCGGTGGCGGGGCTGCGCGCCACCGGTTTCACCGGGCTGGTACTGGCCTGCGTGCCGGTCGTGACCAGCGCGGCGACCGCCGCCGTCGTCGCCTCGTTCGCCGGCCCCCGACTGCCCGCCGGCTTCCTGGACGCCATCGTGAACGCCCCCGATCCGACCGCGGCGGGGATCACGGCGACCGCCCGGCTCGCGACCCGGATGCTGGCGCTGCCGGGCGTCGACGGCGTCAACCTGTCCGGCGGCGCGCAGCCCGGCCACGAAAGAGCCGCGGCCCAGGCCACCGCCGCCATCGCCAACCGCGTCTTCGCGGACGCCCGCCGCCCCACCTGATGGAGAGCAACCTTTAACAGGTTTCGGCAGGCGTTTTACAGGATCTCCATCGAATGGAAACCGTACGTAGATGGTCGCGCCGGAGGGTGTTGGCGTGCTGAACATCGGACGCGTGCGGCAGGCCACGACCTGTGGCGACGCACCCCGATGGACCTCCGCACAGGACGGCAGGTCATGACCTGGCTACGAAGCGCCACGACCACGGACGGCCGCCTGATCGACGTCGAACTCCGAGATGGGTTCATCCGCCAGGTCGTCGCCGTGGACGACCGCCGCTCGCGCGGCAACGGGGCGGCGACCGGCGACGAGGTGGATCTGCGCGGGCAGGTGCTGCTGCCGTCCTTCGTGGAACCGCACGCCCACCTGGACAAGGCGCTGACCGCGACGGTGGCCCGTAACGTCACCGGTGATCTCGCCGGAGCGATCACCGCGATGCAGACCCTGCTGGCAGCGATGACGGTCGCCGACGTCGTCGCCCGCGCCGAGGCGGCGCTGCGGATCGGCCTGGCGGCGGGCACGACCCATGTGCGCACCCACGTCAACGTCGGTGAGCTCGCCGGGATGCGGGCCCTGGAAGCCCTCGTCGACGTGCGGGAACGCTGGCGTGGGCTGGTCGAGCTGCAACTCGTCGCGCTGGTGTCCCATCCACTGTCCGGTCAGCCGGGCCGGGATCTGCGCCGCGCCCTCGCCGAGGGTGCGGATGTGGCCGGCGGCTGCCCGCATCTCGATCCCGAGCCCGCGCGGGCCGTCGCGATCTGCCTGGACGCGGCCGGTGAGGCCGGTCGCCCGATCGACCTGCACACCGACGAGACCCTCGACCCGCGCCTGCTCACCCTGGCCACCCTCGCGGATCTGGTCATCCGCACCGGGTTCACCCCGGGCGCGGCGGCGAGTCACTGCGTGAGCCTGTCCATGCAGCCGCCGGACGTGCAGGCACGGGTGAGCGAACAGGTCGCGGCCGCCGGTATCGGTGTCGTCACACTGCCGCAGACCAACCTCTACCTGCAGGGACGCGCCCAGCCGGTGGGCACCCCACGTGGGCTGACGGCGATCGGCCCGCTGCACCGCGCCGGGGTGACCGTCGCCGCCGGCGGGGACAACCTGCGTGATCCCTTCAACCCCGTCGGCCGCGGCGATGCCCTGGAAACGGCGTCGCTGCTGGTCACCGCCGGCCATCTCGACCCGCTCGCGGCGCTGGACGCCGTGACCGCCGCGCCCCGACGGGTACTCGGCCTGCCCGCGGTCACGCTCACCGCGGGCAGTCCCGCGGACCTGGTCGCCCTGCCGGGACCAACCGCTTTGGACGCGCTGGCCGCGGCGGGCCCGGCCCGAACCGTCTGGCGCGCCGGTCGTATCGTCGCCCGCACCCACGTCCACACTGATCTCGCTGCCGTCCCTGCTGTCCCAGCCGTCTCTGCCATCCCAGCCCCGCACCCGCTCTCGCGACCGTGGGAGGCCGCTCTGTGACGCCGACCGACACCACCACCGGCACCTCCACCGACACGTCCACCGGCGCTGCCGCCAGCACGGGATCAGACGGGCCCGCCGACCCTGGAACAGGCACGCGCGCGGGCACGGGCGGTGACGCGTCGGCTGGCCCCGGCCCGTCCAACGGCACGCACCCCTCGCCCGGCAGCGCGCCCACCGTCGGCAGCGGCGGCGAATCCGCCGGCGGTGTGGAACCCGCCGGTGACGGGGCTGCGCGGACAGCACCGGCGCTGCGGTTCACCGGGGTGAGCAAGCGGTTCCGCGACGGCACGGTGGCGCTGGTCGACACCGATCTCACCGTTCATCCGGGTGAGTTCGTCTCGATCGTCGGGCCGTCCGGATGCGGTAAGAGCACGTTGTTGCGCCTGGCCAGCGGCCTGGACGCGGTCACCGACGGCACGATGGACGTCGCCTCCCGCAACGTGGGCTACGTCTTCCAGGACGCGACGCTGCTGCCGTGGCGAACGGTGCGGGCCAATGTCGGGCTGCTCGCCGAACTCGAACATCTCTCCCGGGCCGAACGCGCCCGGCGGGTCGCCGAGGCGATCAGCCTGGTCGGACTGGACGGTTTCGAGAGACATCTGCCGCATGAACTGTCCGGCGGGATGCGGATGCGGGCGTCGCTGGCCCGGTCGCTGGTCCTCGACCCGTCCATCTTCCTGTTCGACGAGCCGTTCGGCGCCCTCGACGAGATGACCCGGGAACGACTCAACGACGAACTGCTGCGGATGTTCGTGCTGCGCCGTTTCGCCGCCCTGTTCATCACCCATTCGGTCGCCGAGGCGGTGTTCCTGTCCACCCGGGTGGTGGTGATGAGCGGACGTCCGGGGCGGGTGAAGGCGGACGTGCCGGTGCCCTTCGGCTATCCGCGTGCCCCCGAGCTGCGCTACTCCCCCGAGTTCGCGGCGCTGTGCGGCCAGGTCTCGGCCCACCTCAGGAGCGAGTGATCATCATGGCCGCCTCCACCGCCGCCCCGGCCGGCACCACCACCTCGGATGCCGTGGCCGCCCCGAGCACCACCCGCACCCCCACCGGCACCGGCGCCGGTGGTGCGTCGGTCACCGATCCGGGCGGGATCGCGCCGTCCGGTGCCCCGCCGACCCCTGGCCGCGGCGGGTCGTCCCGCGGGCGGGCCGGGCTGGTCAGCCTGGTCGTGCTGCCGGCGGCGGTGTTCGCGGTGTTCGTCGGCATCTGGTACTGGGTGTCCGACGGTGTGCTCAACGAGCAGCAGCGGTTCATGCTGCCACCGCCGCACGAGGTGGTCCGGATCGGTTTTCTGGACTGGACGAACTTCACCTCGATGATGAGCGCGCTGAAACTGACCTGCGAGGTCACCTTCGCGGGTCTGGCGATCTCGATGGTGCTCGGTGTCGCGGTCGCGATCGCGATGAGCCAGGCCCGCTGGATCGAGCACTCGCTCTATCCGTGGGCGGTGGTGGTGCAGACGGTGCCGATTCTCGCCCTCACGCCGGTCCTGAGATTCTTCTTCGGTTTCGCGCTGACCAGCCGCATCATCGTCTGCATCATCATCTCCTTCTTTCCGATCGTCTCGAACACGCTCTTCGGTCTGCAGTCGGTCGATCGGAGCATGCACGAGCTGTTCAGCCTGCATCACACCAACCGGTGGACCCGGCTGTGGAAACTGCAGCTGCCGGCGGCGCTACCGTCCATGTTCAACGGGTTTCGCAACGCCGCCGGGCTGTCGGTGATCGGCGCGATCGTCGGTGAGTTCTACTTCAAGCAGGGCGATCCCGGGCTCGGGACGAACCTGTCGGTGTTCACCTCCCGGCTGGAGGGTGAACGGCTGTGGGCGACCACGCTCACCGCGAGCCTGCTCGGCGTCGCCGTGTTCGTCTTCTTCGGCTGGCTGGCCCGCCGCGTCGTCGGCCGCTGGTATCAGCCCGACCGTGGCTGACCCACCGCATCCCATCGGCCCGCCACATCCTGCCGAACCGCCGCATTCCTTTCCGCCCGACCGGACAGACCGGCCGGGACGTCCACACAGCACGGGGAGTACCACCTTGATCAGATCTCGGCGACGGCCCGCCCGGCTCGTCGCGGCGACGGCAGCCGCGACCGCGCTCGCTCTCACCGCCGCCGCGTGCAGCAGCGGTGGCAGCGACGGCGACAGCGCGTCGACCAGCGCGTCCACCGGCGCCTCGGGGACGGTGCCGGCCCAGTACGACCTGGCGGCGGCGGGCTGCCCGTCGACGATCGTGTTGCAGACCGACTGGAACCCCGAAGCCGAACACGGCGGCCAGTACCAGCTGCTCGGACCCGACCCGAAGATCAACGCCGGGGCGAAGTCGGTCAGCGGTGACCTGGTCGCGCACGGCGGGGTGAAGACCGGGGTGAAGCTGGAGATCCGCGCCGGCGGGCCCGCGGTCGGCTACGAGACGGTCACCTCGCAGCTGTACAAGGATTCCGACATCACCCTGGGCTATGTGAGCACCGACGAGCAGATCGCGCTGTCGAAGACCCAGCCGACCGTCGCCCTGCTCGCCGGCCTGGAGAAGAGCCCGCAGGTCATCCAGTGGTCGCCGGACAGGCATCCGGACTGGAAGACCATCGCCGACATCGGCAGGACCGACGCCAAGGTGCTGTACTTCCAGGGCGGTGCCTACATGGACTACTTCACCGGGTCCGGCATCCTGAAGAAAAGCCAGATCGACGGCAGCTACGACGGCACCCCGACCACGTTCGTCGCCTCCGGCGGCACCGACGCCGTGCAGGGTTTCGCCACCTCCGAGCCGTACACCTGGTCACATGAGGTGCGTTCCTGGAACAAGCCGCTGAAGTACCAGCTGATCGCGGACGCGGGCTTCAACTTCTACCAGCAGGCCATCGGTGTGCGTAAGGACAAGCTCGCCGCCCTGAAGCCCTGCCTGACCAAGCTCATCCCGATCATGCAGCAGGGCATCGTCGACTTCGCGGCGAGCCCCGACGCGACGAACAAGCTGATCCTGAACCTGGTCGACAGGTACAACAACGGCTGGGTCTACACCGAGGGTGTCGCCCAGTACGCGGTGACCACGATGAAATCCCTCGGCATCATCTCCAACGGTGCGAACAGCACCCTCGGCGACTTCGACAACGCCCGCCTGCAGAAGCTCATCGAGATCCTCGACCCGATCTACAAGGCGCAGAACAAGCCGATCGCGGCCAGTCTGAAGCCGTCCGATCTGGCCGACGGCAGCTTCGTCGACCCGAAGATCAGCCTGGGTTCCTGACCCCGTAGCGGACACGACCGGAAGGCGGAGCGCCACGATGTCGGACTCGACCCTCGCGGCATCGCGGGGTGGTCTCGACGGTGGGGCCGGGCGGCGTGCGCTGCCCGGCTTCGACCGGGCCCGCCTCCCCACCGACGTCACCCCCCTGGACCCGGCTGTGCTCGACGCGCTCGCCGCCGAGCTCACCGCCCGGTGCGGCGCCGACACGGTGCGCCGCGACGAGGCGTCCCGGCGGTCGGCGTCCGCCGACTGGGCGCACATGAGTCCCGTGCTCACCCCGCTGCTACCCGGTGGGGTCGCCGACCTGGTCGTGCGGCCCGCCGACGCAGGCGGGATCGCCGCCGCCGTCGGGGCCGCGCACCGCCACCGGGTTCCGGTGACCGTGCGCGGTCAGGGCACCGGCAACTACGGCCAGGGCATCCCGCTGCACGGCGGACTGGTCCTGGACACCTCCGCCGCCAGCCGCATCCTCGGCGTCGAGGACGGCTGGCTCACCGCCGAAGCCGGCGCCTCGTTCGTCCTGATGGAGAAGGCGGCCGCGGCCACCGGGCAGGAACTCGCGATCCTGCCGTCCACCGTGGGCAGCACGATCGGCGGTTTCATCGCCGGCGGTTCGGGCGGCACCGGCAGCATCGCCAACGGCGCCATCTGGGACGGCTACCTGCGCAGCCTGCTCGTCGTCCCGTGCACCGACGACGCGACGCCGGTGGCCGTGCCCTACCCGGAGAACACCGTGCACGCGCACGGTTTCGGCGTGTGCGGCGTGCTGGCCACCGCCACGGTGGCCCTGCGCCCGGCCCGCCGCTGGACGGGCCTGTTCACCTCGTTCCCCACCCTGTCCGGCGCGGTGGCCGCCGGGGAGGACCTGTTCGAGCTGACCCCCACCCCACGGCTGCTGTCCCTGGACGAGGCCGGCATCGTCGCCACCTACCGTCCCCTCGACGACGCGCTACCCCCCGACCGGGTGAGCCTGCGCGGCATCGTCACCGACGACAGCGTCGACGCCGCCACCGACGTGATCCGCCGCCACGGCGGACGGGTCGACGCGGTGCGCCCCAAAGGACCCGCGCACATCGCGTCGCTGTCCTACAACCACACCACCTACCGTGTGCGCAAACTGCGCCCCGAACTCACCCACCTGCAGTGCATGGGCCCGGGCCTGACCCGGCGCCGCGACGAGGTCGCCACGCTCGCCCCCGAATCCCTCCTCCACCTGGAGGGGTTCCGCACCGACCACGGCCGCGACTGGGTGAGCATGCTGTTCCTGCGCTACGACGGCCCCGACGACCTGTACGCCCGGATGGAACGCCTCGCCGACGTCGAGGTCCACGTCGACGACCCGCACACCTGGGAACTGCACCACGGCCGCCTCGACGCCGTCCGCGCCGCCGCCGCCCGCTTCGACCCCGACGGCCTGCTCAACCCCGGCAAACTCCCACCGCCGCGCCCCTGACCACCGCCTTCGGACAAACGCCGATGGGCGTCGCCGGATAGTCGGCATGGGCGGGTCTGCCGCGCTGTGTGCCGGTGGCACACTGATCGGGTGGCAGGCGGGGGCAGCGCACATGACATGACCGGTTCCGCTGTGGGCTGGGATTTTTTCGTCTCGTACACGGCGGCAGACCGCGAGTGGGCGGAGTGGATTTCCTGGCAGCTCGAAGACGCCGACTACCGCGTCCTCGTCCAGGCCTGGGACTTCGTCGCCGGCTCCAACTGGCAGATCCGCATGCAACAAGGCGTCCAACACGCCCGGCGCACCATCGCCGTGCTCTCCCACGCCTACCTGACCTCGATCTACGGACAGGCGGAATGGCAGGCCGCGCAGGCCGCCGACCCCCACGGCTTCGAACGCAAACTCGTATCCGTACGCGTGGAGGACTGCCCGCGACCGGGCCTGCTCGGCGCCGTCGTCTCCATCGATCTGTTCCACCACGACGCCGACAAAGCCAGCCGGCACCTGCTCGACCACGTCCGCCACGCCCTCACCGGACGGGCCAAACCCACCACCCCACCCGGCTTCCCCGTACGCCGACTCACGACGCCCAGTCACGAACCAGCGTTCCCCACCGGCACTGATGCCGTCCCGCACGACCGCCAGGGCCTTGAGAACGTACTCGATCAACAACGCCGGACTCTCGGCCCCGACCATCCCGACACCCTCACCACCGCCGGCAACCTCGGGGTCAGCCTGATCGGGCTGGGTGAGCACAGCGCGGCACGCACCCTGCTCGAAGACACCCACACCCGCCAACGCGCCACCCTCGGCCCCGACCACCCCGACACCCTGGCCACCGCCAGTTGGCTCAAGCGGACCTTGAACCAACTCGAAAAACTGCCCTCTGAGCCGCGGCGGTCGCACAGAAGGCAAAGGGCATCGGATGGCCAGTGAGACTGGCATATCTGCGCAGTAGCGCTCTCGTACGCCTCGTCGAGCAAGAAGACCTGCGGTCTCGCGAATCACCGGCAGTCCAACCAGGTCGGCATCGCCATGAGCGACCAGTTCCTCGACGCCGCCCTTCGAGACGATTACCTCGCCCACGACGTCGTGACCGCCCAAGCTGGCACGGCTCTCGCCACGACCTTCAGGTCTCAACTGACCAGCGATCTGCCATCGTCCGGGCTGGTGGAGTGTCGTTGCGGCGCCGCCACGGCCTGGCGGGTCACCATCGGCCAGGTGGGCAGCTGGTGGCGCGACGACCTCGGACGTGTGGTGTCCGCGCTGGTCGCGCTGCTGTCAGCCATGACCTTCGCGGTCATCGGCGCACCCGCCTCCGCACCCGTGACCGCCTCCGTTTCCGCGTCCGTCCTGGCCTCGGCGGGCGCGGGGGTGTTCGGGGTGCCGTTCGAGGTGTTTTCGGGTCATGGGCCGGGGTCGGTGGCGTTGGACGACCTGCGTGGTGACGGTCGGACCGACATCATCACGGTCAATCTCGGCGACGCGACCGTCGCGGTGCTGCTCGCCGAGGGGCATGGCGCGTTCGGGCCCCCACAGCTCTATCCCACCGGGCCTGGCCCGTCCGGGCTGGCCACCGGGGACCTCAACGGCGACGGCGCGGTGGATCTGGCCGTGTCCAACCAGTACAACGCCACGGTGACGGTGCTGCTCGGGCGTGGGGACGGGACGTTCGGCGTGCCGGTGGCCTACCCGACCGGATCAGGCCCGTCCGGAGTGGTCATCGGCGACCTGACCGGGCGGGGGACGGCTGACCTGGCTGTCTCCGATCAGTTCGACGGGACGGTGGCCGTCCTGCTGGGCCGGGGTGATGGCACGTTCGGGCCGCCACGGCTCCTGCCGGCCGGGCCAGGGCCGTCCGCGCTGGCGGTGGACCGTCTCAACGACGACGACTGGTCCGATCTGGCGGTGACCAATGTCGCGGACGGCACGGTCGTCGTGCTCGCCGGTGCCGGCGACGGTCGGTTCGGGGCGCCGCGGCCCTACCTGACAGGGCCGGGGCCGTCCTCGGTGAGCACCGGGGACGTCACCGGGGACGCGCGGGCCGACCTGTTGGTGACCAACGCCGGCGATGCCACGGTGAGCGTCCTGCCGGCTACCGGCCATGGCACGTTCGGGGCAGGGTGGTCCTATCCGACCGGCCCCGGACCGTCCTCGGTGACCCTGGGTGATGTCACTGGGGATGGGGTGGATGACCTCGCTGTCGCCAATGCCGGCAACGCCACCGTCTCGGTTCTGGTGGGTCGGGGCGACAGCAGCTTCGCGCCGCAGCGGATCTACTCGGCGGGGCCCGCGCCGGCCTCGCTGGCGGAGGGCGATCTGACCGGTCGCGGTGGCACCGATCTGGCCGTCGCGAACGGCCGCGGCAGCACCGTCTCCATCCTCACGGCCGGGGTGGGTGTGGGGCAGCGGCGCCCGAGCTGTGACGCACACCCCGGATCACCGGATATCGCCTGGTAGTGGGCGTTTGGCCGATACTCTGGCCGCGCCATCCGCATTGTGCGGATGCACCATCCAGCGGTGTGCCTCCGGTCCGGCGGCCGCGACATGGGCGCGTGGTTCTGTTTCGCGCGCCCGTCAACGCGGAGGAAGACGTCGATGAGTTGTACTGCCAGCCGGTCCGGGGCGCGGGCACAGGGTGCGAGCGGGAGGTCACCGAGACCACGGCGGGGGCGGGGACGGCGGCGCGGCGCGCTGGTGGCGGCGGCGCTGACGGGGGTCATGGCACTGGTGGCCGCCGGCTGCGGCGGGTCGACCGACGGTGCGAGCGCCGGTGCGCAGGCCAGCCCGTCCACCTCGGCGACACCACACACGGTGACCGACTCGACGGGTGCGGCGGTGCGGGTCCCCGGGGTGGTCAACCGGATCGCCGACTCGTGGCCGGCGCACAACGAGGTCGTCCAGATGCTCGGCGGCGGTGACAGAATCGTCGCGACGGTGCTGACGCCGGCCTCGGTACCGTGGCTCTACACGATCAGCCCGAAGATCCGCCAGGCGAAGACCGTGTTCACCACGACGACGGCGAACACCGAGGAACTGCTGAAGACCCGTCCCGACGTGTTGTTCAACAACGCGGGCACCCAGGTCGGCTCGAAGACGTCCCAGGTGGGCATTCCCACCCTGCAACTGAGCTTCCAGACCTTCGACGGGTTGAAGAAGGTCGTCAACACCACCGCGGATGTTCTCGGACCCGAGGCGAAGGCCCAGGCCGCGCGCTACAACACCTATCTGGACGGCAAACTCGCCGCCGTCCGGGCGAAGACGACGCCGATCGCGGCCGACCAGCGGCCCAAGGTGCTGCACATCTACTCACTGAACCCGCTGGTCGTCGACGGCACCAACAGCATCATCGACGAGTGGATCACCGCCGCCGGTGGTCGTAACGCCGCCGAGGTCAAGGGCAACGCCCGGCAGGTGACCAAGGAGGCCGTCGCCAGCTGGAATCCGGACGTCATCATTCTGGCCAGCAGCGCGTTCACCGGTAACGACACCGGCGCGCAGACCCTGGAGAAACTGACCACGGACCCGTTCTGGAGCAACCAGCCGGCCGTGCGCAACCACAAGGCGTACATCAACCCGACCGGCGGCTGGCACTGGGACCGTTACGGCATCGAGGAGGCCCTGCAGATCCAGTGGGCGGCGAAGACCCTGCACCCCGAACTGTTCACCGATCTCGACATCGTCGCGGAGACAAAGTCCTTCTTCCGCGACTTCCTGCATTTCACGCTGACCGATGACCAGGCCACCCGCATCGTCAACGCCCAGGACCCCGCGTAGGCAGCACCGCCGGTGCTGGTGTCAGGGCGGTTCGCTACGCCCCGACACCAGCACCATCCACTCCGATGTCAGCGTCGGCGTCGGCATCAACGGCGGCGTCAGCGCCGGCGCCGGCGTCAGCGGCAGTCTTGGCGGTGCCGCTGGTCTCGGTCACCTCGTCGGCACCGCCGCTCTCCCAGCCGGCGCCGGGCGCGGCGGAACCCGCGGGGATCACCCCGATGGCGAGCCCGGCCAGGGCCGCCGACAGCAGGAACCCGGCCGTGTAGTCGGTGGCGCCGACCAGCCATCCGACCGCTGCCGGTGCCAGCGATCCGACCACGTTCTGCCCGGTGTTCTGCACCCCCAGCGCCCGGCCCGCCCACAGCGGCCCGGCCCGCTCCGCGATGGCGGTGAAGGACAGGCCGTTGGTGCTCGCCGTCAGCCCGCAGGCCGCCACCAGCAACAGATCACTCACCGCGGACGGACGTAGCGCCGCCAGCCCCAACGCCACGAGCAGCACCCCCGTGGCCGCGGCCAGCTGGCGCATCGGCCGCAGCCGACTGCCGACCCGGTCCGACCACACGCCCGTGCCGATCCGGCTCGCCGCCCCCAGCGCCTGCCCCAGCGCCATCACCTGCCCGGCGGACGTGGCCGACCAGCCCCGCACGTCCACCAGGAACAGCAGGCCGAAGGCGCTGATGGTGAACTGCGGCCACACCAGCAGCGCGCTCGCGCCGTGGATGCGCCACAGCACCGCCCCACGGTAGGGGTTCACCGGCCGTCCACCGCCCGGGCCCGCGGCCGCGCCCACCGGACGCGGCGGGTCGACGACCAGCAGCCCCGCCGTGACGGCGACCGCCGCCATCATCGCGGCGAGCACGAGCACCGTGGTCCGCAGCCCGAACCGTTCGGCCAACGGCGGCACCAGCAGCGCGGCGATGCCCATCCCCAGCGGCGTCGAGATCTGCCGGACCCCCATCGCCAGACCGCGCTCACGGCGGGAGAACCAGCCCATCACCACCCGTCCGCTGGCCGCGAACACCGACGCGCCCGCCGCCCCCGCCAGCACGAACACCACCCCGAGCGCTACCGCCCCGTGGGTGAACCGCACCCCGCACAACAGCAGCGCCGACAGCAGCAGCCCCCCGCCGAGCACCAGCCGCTCGCCGTAGCGGTCGGCCAGCGCACCCCACCCGACCAGCGCCAGGACCAGCCCCAGCGTGGGGGCACCGACGACCAGCCCGGCCTGGGCCAGCGACAGCCGCTCACCGCCGCGCAACTGCGGCACCAGATACGGGACGCCATAGACGAAGGCACACGCCACCGTCTGCGACCCGGTTCCCAGCACCAGCATCAGCCAGCGCCGCCGCCCCGGATCCGATGGCCACGGCCCCGGCCCCGGCCGCTCCGACTGGCCCGGCTCCGACTGGCCCGAACCGCGTGCCATGCCGCGCCCCACGGCCACCACCTTCTCACATTATGAGATTCACCATCCCCTATCTGAGACGATAGCCGCACCGGACGGCGTGGCACCCGCCGATTCACCGTGCTGTGATCCGTCGAACCACCTCCACCTCCACTCCCGCTCCCACCCCCCGACACGACAGCACCGCGCCCAATGTCACGCTCCGCGACGGCCGCGACGGGGGTCGCGGATGTGCCAGGTGAAAACGGGTCGTAGTGGGGGCGTTCGTGTCCGATATGCCCCCCACGGCGACCCGTTTAGGTGGATCCTGGGCTGGGGCTGGTAGCGGGGTGTGGTGGCGGGGGATGTTGGGGCAGAGGCGGGAAGGGGTGGCCACGCGTGGTGGACGCGGCCCCGGGTCGGGTCAGCCGGTGGGGGTGGGGGCGGGGGCAGCGGTGAGCAGGGTGTCGCGGAGCTCGTCCAGCGCGGTGGGGGTGGCGCCGTGGGCGAGCAGGAAGGAGCGGACGTCACCGTGGCGGTCGCGGATGCGCGCAAGGGTCGCGACGATCAGCTCCGGCGGGCAGGTCAGGAGTTCGGCCGGTACCGGCTTGCCGTTCGGCGCGGTCGACAGTGCCTCGGCGATCTCGCCGACCAGGTAGCGCGCGGTCAGCGCGTAGTCGGCGGCGATGGTCTCGTCCGGTACCCCGAGCAGCGCCAGCGTCAGGGCGATCACCATGCCGGTGCGGTCCTTGCCGGCGCTGCAGTGCACGACGGCGGGTAGCGCGTCAGGTGCGGCCAGGGCGAGCACCGCGGCGGTCAGGCGCTCCCCGCGCTCGTCGACGGCGAAGGTGTAGAGCTTCTCCAGCGTGAGGGGGGTGTCATCGTCGACGAGTGCCTTCAGCGCGGAGACGGCACCGGCCGCGACCGCCTCGCCCGCGGTGTCCACCCGAGGGTGCACGGCCGCGCCGGGCCCGGCGAACCCGGCGGAACCGGCGGGTTCGGCTTCGGTCGTCGCGGCGGTGCTGGGAAGCACCGCGGCGTAGACGGGGATGTGCGCGATGGTGACCGGCATCGGGCCGAGCATGTCGGGCTCATGCTGGAACTCGGAGAGTTCCCGCAGGTCGACGACGGTGCGCAGGCCGATCTCGGTGAAGGCGGTGTGGGCCGGCTCGCCGAGGCGGTGCATCGCCCCGCAGCGCAGCAGCATCCGCCAGCGCACCGTCCGGCCGTCGACGGTGCGGTAGCCGCCGACATCACGCAGGTTGATCGCCCCTGGCAGCTCCAGCACCCGCGCCGGATCCCCGCTGACGACCGGGGCGGCACCGGGATCCGCCGCGGCTGCTTCGACGGTGTCACCGGACACGTTGTTCGGGATCACGCTGGTTCCTCCACGGATCGTCGCGTTGACTGCGGAAAGTCCTTTCCCCCATCCTCGCTACCGGGCCGAGGCTCCTGCCCGGTGAACCACGCACAGCCCGGCGATGAACAGCGACCGTTACCAGGTCAGCAGGTCAGCAGGTCAGCAGGTCAGCAGGTCAGCAGGGCGGCAGGGCGGGCGGTCAGCCGGTCACCAGGTCAGCCGGTCGGGGCGCCGGGCGAGGATGACCGCGGCGGTGTTGCGTCCGCTGGCGCCCCAGACGCCGGCGCCGGGGAACGTGCCGGCGCCGGTGAGGTACAGGCCGGCGACGGGGGTGCGGTAGCGGCTGAGTTCACGCTGGCGGCCGAGCAGTGCGGCGACGGCGCCGCCGGGGAACGACGGGGCGTAGCCGCGGGCCATCGTGAACTCGCGTTCGTAGTCCGGTGGGGTCATCACCCGCCAGTCCCGCACCGCGGCGAGTAGCCCCGGGTCACCGAGCGAGGCCAGGCGGCGCAGCCATGACCAGGGACGGGACTGGTCATCCCAGCCGCCCGCGACCTGGTAGGGCGTCCACAGCACCTCGAGGCTGAGCAGGTGGGTGTCCGAGGTCGGGCGCAGGGTCGGGTCGAGCACCGAGGGGACGTTCAGCAGGAGCATCGGCGGGTCACTGACCCTGCCCGCGTGGCGTGCCGCGGCGGCGCTGACCTGCTCGGCGGGGGTGGGGCTGACCAGGACGGTCGGCACATGCCGGGTGTCGGCGGGCAGCACGTCGACCGGCAGCCGTTCCAGGGCGCGCAGTCCCGGCAGGGCGGAACTGACCGCGTCCAGCTTCGATTCGTAGCCGTCGGCGGCGGGGACGGCGGCCCAGCGGGCGCGCAGGCGGGCGGCGGCGGGCACACCGTCGAGCCAGTCGACGAGCACGGTCCGCGGGTCGGTGGCGGTGACCACGGTGGGTGCCCGCACCGAACGTCCGTCGGCCAGACGCACACCGCGAACCCTGCCATCGCGGATCTGCACCCCGGCGACCCGCGCACCGGTGATCAGCTGGGCACCGTGCTGGCGGGCGCAGGCGGCAAGCGCCGCCGGCAGGGCACCGCTGCCCCCGGCCGGACGGGCGACGCCGATGAGGTGACGCAGGGCGAAACCGAGCGCGCCGAGGCCGCTGCCGGGCGCGTCGGGGGCGAGCCCCCAGACCGCGGGACCGTTGGTGTGGGCGGCGGCGATCAGCCACGGCGGCAGGCCGAACGACCCCAGCACGTCCTGCAGGCTCGCGCGGGCCCAGGCGAGCACGGTCGCCGAACCCCGCAGGCGGCGCCGGCCCGCGCTCGCGGCGATCGCCAGGCTGGACGGCCGGGACTGCTGCACCGCCTGGACCAGCCGGGCGGCGGGCAGGGCCACGTCGAGGTAGCGCCGGTAGGCGGCCGCGGCCGCCGGGTCCGTTCGGGCCAGGCCGTCCATGGTCCGTTCGATGGAACGCCAGTGGACGAACACCGGCTCGTCGCCCCAGCCCATCGCGATACCCATCGGGTCGACGTCGAGGTAGCGCAGCCCGTAGGCGCCGAGTTCCAGTTCCTCGACGATGCCGCTGGCCAGGACCATCGTGTGGTCGCAGTTGCAGATGTTGACCCGGGCGCCGATCGCGTCCACGGTCGACGCGCAGCCGCCGACCTCGTCGCGGGCCTCCAGGAGCACGACCCGCCGGCCCGCCCGGGCCAGGTAGGCCGCGCAGGCCAGCCCGTTGTGACCACCACCGACCACCACGACGTCCGCCACCGCCGGCAGGGCGTCACCACCGAAGTCCCGTCGATGCTCCGTGGCCGGCCGTAGCTCCAGCATCTGCGTCACCGGGACGGCCCGGACGGACCAGCGGAAGGGGCTGGGCCAGCGGAAGGGGCTGGGCCAGCGGAGGAGGCCGGGTCGGACCGTCCGGATGGGCCAGGGGTGCTGCCCGGGCGGGGACGGGGGCGGGGGTCGAAGCGGGCGATCTCGGCGAAGGACTCGCCCGCGGTGGCGAGCATGGCCGTGTAGAGCGCCTCGCCGCGTTCGGCGGTGGCGCCGGTGGGATCGCCGATCGTGCCGTCGGTACCGAAGTCGTCGGACAGCCAGCCGAACGACACCGCACCGCCGAACCGGACCCGCTGGTAGTCGGCGATCTGCTCGGGAACGCTGCGCACGGCCAGGTCGAGCCGGACCAGTTCCGGTCGCAGGTGCAGCAGCAGCGACGTCTCGTCGATGCCGGCGTGGATGCCCATGCCGCGTTCGGCCGCGGGCGAGGTGCCGCCGTGGTCGGCGGGCAGCGACGGGTGCATGACGAAGGTCCGCAGCCCGTGGGCGAGGCGGATGTCACGGGCTGCGACCTGGAGCAGCGCGCTGTTGCCGCCGTGGCCGTTGAGGAACACCAGCCGGCGCAGCGGCGTGGTCGCCAGGCACCGGGCCAGATCGTCCAGGACGGCGAGCAGGGTCGTCGCGGACAGCCACATCGTGCCCGGTGACCACGCGTGCTCGTTGGACTTCGAGTAGCCCAGTGCCGGTAGCTGCCACAGGTCCAGGGCGTCCCCGAAGGCGTCCATGCTGTCGCGCACCAGCGAGTGCGCGATGATCAGGTCGGTGTTGACCGGCAGATGCGGACCGTGCTGCTCGATCGACCCGATCGGCAGGACGGCGACCGCGTCCGGCGACAGTCCGGCGACCTCGGGGCCGCGCAGCTCGCCGAAGTGACGGCTCATCGGAACACCTCGCGGCTCTGGTCCGAGTGGGTCATGGCACGGGCACGGTCGCCGGTCCCGGTACCGATGCGGGCCCGGGGACGTGGGTGGGCAGCAGCGGGACGACCTCGCGGGCGAACCGTTCCAGCTGTGCGCGCACCCGGGGGTAGGGGTCACCGGGCATCCCGGGGAAGATCACCAGATCGGTGAGGCCGAGCAGGTCGTCGAGCTCGGCGATGTGCGCGGCGACGTCGTGGGCGGTGCCGACCGCCCACGGGCCCTGCGCCATCGAGTCCTCCAGGGTGGGGACGAACGTGCCGCTGGCGGGGCGGCCGTCGGGGCCGAGGTAGCCGCGTCCCCAGCCGTAGGGGGCGAGGAAACGCCAGAACTCGTCGTGGCCGGGTCGCACGGTGGCCATCGCCGCGGCGCGGGTGTCGTCCACGGCGACGTTGAGGACCAGCATCCGGCGTTCACCGCGGGCGAGGGTGCGGCCGTGCGCCGCGGCGAAGGTGTCGGCGAAAGCATCCCAGTCGGCGGCGAGGCGCCGCTTCTCCTTCAACCAGAACACACCACCGAGGCCACGGGTCGGCACCGCGCGCAGCGTCGGCGGGCTGGTGACGGCCTGCCACGTCTCGTACGGATGGCGCGGCCGGGGGACGAGGGTCAGCTCGCGGGTCTGGCCGCCACGGTCGGGGATGCCCGGTGGCGGCAGCTGGAAGTGCTCGCCGGCGTACCGGAACCGTTCACGGGTGAGCGCGAGGTGCAGGATGTCGAGGCTCTCCTCGGTGATCGCCCGGTTGCGCGCGTCGGCGGCGGCCGCGGACGGGTTGTCGTAGGAGCCGACGGACACCGCGCCCGCGGTCAGCGGCAGCATCTCCCGGGGCACCGTGCCGCGGCCGACACCGAGGATGCCCCGCCCCCCGGACAGGTTGTGCAGGACGGCGAAGTCCTCGGCCAGCCGCAGCGGATGCCACTGGCCGACGACGTTGAACATGGTGCCGATCCGGATCCGGCTGGTCCGCGCGGCCAGGAAAGCCCCGAACAGCAGCCCGTTGGGCACCACCTCATAACCCTCGTGCTGAAAATGGTGTTCGGTCAGCCAGAAACTGTCATAGCCGAGTTTCTCGGCGAACTCGCCACAGGCCAGAAGTTCATGCTGAGCGTGGTCGAACGCCGCCTGTTCGTAACGGCGTTCGGTGGGTTCGGTGCCGCCAGGTCCGGCGTCGGTCATCTCGACTCCACCGAACAGGAACACGCCGATCCGCACCCGGGCACCTCCGCATGTTGATAGGATCAACACGCTCGTCCGGCGCCGTGACGCCACCGTCAGGTCCAGATTTCGCCCAGGCAAAACCTGGCCGCCACGGCGGTTCGTCGATCGATTTCCGCAGAATCCGCGCCGGGCTGGCCAGCCGTGCGGTGGCGGCTCGCTTCGCCCCGCTCACAGCACCTCACGCGGAGGACCGATGACGGACGCCGACCGACCCAACCTGTTCGACGCGGACAATCACTACTGGGAACCGAGCGATGCCTTCACCCGCTATCGCGATCCGGCATACGCCGATCGCGGCGTGCAGTTAGCGATGGTCGATGACCGACTGCGGTATGTCGTCCACGGTGAGTTGCATCCCTGGATTCCCGGCCCGGGTGACGTGAATCCGCGGCCACGACCTGGGGCGTTGTTCGACTACTTCGCGGGCCGGGGCACCAGGAACGAGGTGGCGGCCAGCCTGACCGCGGAGAACCCGGCCGAGCACCCGGAGTGGTTCGACCGGGACGCCCGACTGAAGGTCATGGACGCCCAGGGCCTCGACGCCTGCTGGATGTTCCCCTCCCAGGGGGTGTGCATGGAAGGTCCGATGCAACCCGACATCGACGCGGCGGTGTCGATTCTGCGGTCGTTCAACCGGTGGCTTGACGACGACTGGGGTTTCGCCTACCAGAACCGGATCTTCAGCGCCCCGTACATGACCCTCTCGGACATCGACGCCGCCGTCGCCGAACTCGACTGGAGTCTCGACCGGGGTGCCAGAATCGTCGCGCTGCGACCGGGTCCGGTCTTCACCGTGGACGGTCTTCGCTCACCCGCCGATCCGGCCTTCGATCCGTTCTGGGCACGTGTCGCCGAGTCCGGTGTCGTCGTCGCCGTGCACGGCGGTTTCGAGGACGGTCATCACGAGGTCGAGGACGCGATTGCCCGCACCTGGGGTTACCGTAGCCGGCGACGCGAGGGCGCGGTCAGTTCACTTGCCTATTACGAGCCTTTCGTGGACGCGCTCATTCACGATCGCCGCACCCACGACTTCCTCGCCGCGCTGATCACACATGGCCTGTTCGAACGCCATCCCGGCGCACGTGTCGCGAGCATCGAGAACGGTGCCACCTGGGTGCCCGGGCTGCGCCGCGTTCTCCTCAGACTGCACACGCAGAACCCTGGAATGTTCCGCCGGCATCCGATCGACCAGCTCGACGAGAACGTCTGGATCGCGCCCTTCGTCGAGGACGACGTGGCGGAACTCGCCCGGCACATGCCCGTGGAGCGCATCCTGTTCGGCTCCGACTGGCCGCACGCGGAGGGCTTCGCCGAACCGAACCAGTTCCTCGCCTGCCTGACCGGTTTCTCGGCGGAGGAGCAGAGAAAGATCATCCATGGCAACGCCGCCGCGTTGACCTTCGCCACCGCGCGCTGACCTCACGGACGCGCACTGATCTCGCGGGCGCGCACTGACTCTCGCGGGCGCGCCCTCAGTGGTTCTGCCGGACGACGACGAGGCGGACCTGGTCGTCGTCGTCCAGCGCACGCCAACGGTGTCGGCCGGGCCAGGCCGCGTTCGAGCTGGCCCAGGAACGGGTGGCTCAGACCCGCGCGGACGCCGGTCAGGTGGCGCCAGGACGGCCGAACGCGACCGCCGCGTCGAGCAGCAGCCGGTCCGCGCCGGGCGGGCCGACGATCGCCGCGCCGACCGGCGCCGCTCGGCCTGGGCCGCCCGACTCGCGGCCGCTGGGCTCGGTCGGCACGACGCAGCTTGGCAGCCCGTAGGCGCTTGCCACCACGGTGGCGCGAAGCGTCGCCCGTCGCCAGGCCTCGGTGTCGTCCCGGCCCGCGTCCCGTGGATGCCCCGGGCCCCCCGCGGCGGGGCGCACCACCCACGTCGTCAGGCCGAGCCGGTCGAGCAGGCGGGCCCGGCCCTCGGCGATCCGGCGGGCGGCGGCCTGTTCGACGTCCGCGTCGATGGTCGCGCCGACGCGGAACCGGGCCGCCACCGTCTCCCCCAACGCCCCGGGATGCGCCCGAATCCAGCCGCCGCGCAGCCGCCACGCCTGCGCGGCCTGGACGACACGAAACGCCTCGAGCAGCCCGTCGACGTCGTCGTCCTCGCGTACCGGCCCGACCACCAGGTCCGCCCCGAGCACGTCGGCGAGCCGGGCTGCGACCGTGACCAGCCCCGCCGAGTCGACGACCAGCAGCTTCGTCGGTTTCGTCGGCTCCCCGTCCGGTGGCGGTCCGGACGGCAGCAGCACCTCACCGACGCCGCGCAGCACGTCGGCGTCGGCGGCGAGCCAGCCCACCGTGTCGAAGGACGGTGCCAGACCGAGCAGCCCGCCGGTGGGCACCAGGCCAGGGGTCGGACGCAGTCCGTACAACCCGCACACCGACGCGGGGACCCGCACGGACCCCGCGGTGTCCGTGCCAAGGCCGATGTCGGCCTGCCCGGCGGCGACGGCGGCCGCCGGCCCGCTGCTCGACCCGCCGGTCACCCGATCCGGAGCCGCCGGATTGGGGGGTGCGCCGTAGTGGACGTTCACGCCGCTGAGCCCGAAGGCCAACTCGTCCGTCTGGGCGATGCCGACGATCGACGCCCCGGCCGCCCGCAGCATCGCCACCGCGTCGGCGTCGCGCGGTTCGACCGGGGCCAGCGCCAGCCAGGTCGGATTGCCGGCGCCGACGCGGTAGCCGCCCACGGCGAACAGGTCCTTCACCGCCACCCGCAGCCCGGTGAGCGCCCCGTCGGCCACCGGCCCCACCAGCGGCTCCCCCCGCTCCCGCCAGACCGACGACATCCCGGTCCCGGCGGGAACACCGTCGGCGCTGCGGGCCGGGGCGGGATCCGTCGGGGTGACGCCGGCGGGGAGCGGACGCAGGATGCTGAAGTCGGCGAAGTCGTGGCGCAGGGCGGGACGGCGCAGCAGGTCGGTGCCGGGGCGCCCGGGGGCGCGTCCGGCGGCGACCTGGTCGAAGGCGTCCGCGGCGCGGCGCAGGAAGTCCGGGCCGACCCGGTAACGCAGGGTGTGCGCTGGGAAGATCTCGCGGATCGAGCCGGCCAGGCGCTGGTGCAGGGTGCGCAGGGTGGCGGCGAAGATCTCGATGGCGGCGTCGGGCTGGTGCACCCAGAAGTCGCCGGTGATGAGGGTGTCGCCGGCGAACAGCAGACCGGCACGCTCGTCGAACAGGCACAGCGAGTCCGGCGAATGGCCGGGGGTGTGCAGCACCGTCAGTTCGCGTCCACCGAGGTCCAGGCGTTGCCCGTCGGTCAGCGGGGCGGGTGTGGGGCCGGCGGGCACCGTCCAGGCGTCGGCGGCCGGGGGAACCGGGCGGGGGGTCGTCTCGGCGGTGAACTGGTGGAAGAAGCGTTCGTCGTCGGCGCGCCGACGGCGGTAGGCGGCGTACTGCTCACGGGCGACACCGAGGTAGGCGGCCAGCCGCTGCGGCGCGACGGCGCTGGTCACGGCAGGTGCGGCCGCGGGGTGGGCGGCGATGTCGTCGAACAGCCAGTTGCCGCCACGATGGTCGTCGTGCCCGTGCGAGTTGACGGCGAGAACCGGCCGGTCGGTCAGCGTGCGCGCGGCGGCGTGGATGTCGGCCAGGCCCAGGCCGGTGTCGACGAGCACGGCCCGCTCGTCGCCCTCGATCAGGAAGCAGTTGACATGGCCCGGTTCGGCGACGAGCCAGGTCCGCGCGGCCAACGGGCGCAGCGCGAACCAGTCCGCGACCGCCAGCGGCGGCGCGAGGGTGGCGGGGGTGGCGGGGGTGGCGTCCGACGTCACAGGGCGACGTCCGGAGATCCGGGTGAAGATCCGGATGGGAGTGCGGGGAGAGCCGCGGGAAGGGCGGTGAGGACGGCGCGGTCCTCGGCGTCGGTGCTGGCCCGCGGGCCGCGGCGCACGAGGGCGGCGAAACCGTCGTCCGGGCACATGAGGGTGAGGGCGTAGAGCCGGCCGGGACCGGTGTTGCGGATGTGGTGCAGCGAGGTCGGCGGCAGCACCAGGGTCGCCCCGGCGGCGACGGGAACCCGCGTGTCGTCACAGACCGCCAGGCCCGTCCCGCGCAGGAACACGAACAGTTCGGTGGAGATCGGATGGCTGTTCGGGGGCTGCGCGCCGGCGACGTCCCAGGCCTCGAGCAGCACCGTGACCGGGGAGATCTCCGGCCCGGCGAGCACCCCGAGGCGGACGCTGTCCCCCGCGCTGATGCGGCGCATCTCCAGGGCGTCCGGCCCGATCAGCACAGGTGGCACGGCGACCATCGGCTACCTCCCCCCATCGGACGTGGCGCCCCTGGCGTCCGAGGTCGGGCCGGCCGAGGTCAGGGCGGCGTCCGCTGTCAGGGCATCCACTGTCAGGGCGTCCACCAGGGGGGTGGAGTCGGCGACGAAACCGAAGCACTGGGCGACGTTGTAGACGGTCGCGTCATGGCAGAACTGGGGGGAGGTCGTCGCCGCGCAGTCCTCGAGCAGCACGACGTCGTAGCCCAGGCAGGCCGCGTCCGTCAGGGTCGCCAGCACGCACTGGTCGGAGTTGACCCCGCCGAACAGCACGGTGGTCACCGCGAGGTTGCGCAGCACCGCGTCCAGGGGGGTGTCGAAGAAGCCGCTCATCCGGTACTTGTCGACGCGCAGATCGGTGGCCGGCGGGGTGAGTTCGTCGACGATCGCCGCCGACCAGCTGCCCGCCTGCAGCGTGGGGCTGCCCCCCGGGCGCGCCGGGGCTCCCAGCCCGCCGCCGCTGCCGTCCGGATCGTAGACGTGGCGCACGCCCGGCGGGACGTTCGCGAGATCCGCCCGGTTGCCCCAGTTCAGCCAGATCACCGGCACGCCGGCCATCCGCAGCGGTGGCAGGACGCGGCGCAGCGCCTCGATCGGCCGGCGGGCTGGCGCGATGTCCACCCCGATCGAGGCGAGCCAGCCCGCCGGATGGCAGAAGTCGTTCTGCATGTCGACCACGACGAGCGCGCTGCGGGCGAGATCGAGAGTCACCCGCTGTGGACGGGCGTCGAGGGTGACCGGCCGCGGTGCGACGGGTTCACGGCGCAGATCGACGTGCCCCGCCGTCACCCCCCAGGAGTTCCGGGCGGCGCCCAGCCGGATGTTGACCACGCGAACATCCTGCGACCAGCCCTTTTCCCCCGCGTTGCCGCCCCGTTGCGCCCCGATGCCAACCTCCGGCGAACCCTGGCATGCTCAACTCCACCGCGGGTCGGGAGAGCCCGGCCGGCTCGCGACGATCAGCGCTCCGGTGCACCCTGACCAGGAATCGCTGTTTCGCGTATCACGTGATACGCGAAACAGCGATGTGCGCTAGCTTGGAAGAGGCTTGGCCGTCAACGCGGCCATGGTGACGGACATATGTTCGCGAGGAGGTGGTCGTCCGTGGAGCGAGTCGACGCCAACCACCTGCCCATCATCGAGATCGTCGATGATGAGCCGCCCGCCTGGTTCGTCGACGCCGCAAGGCGGGGTCTTGCGGACTACGCAGCCGGGCGGTACGTCACCTGCGACGCTGAGACATTTGACCGGCTTCTGACCGATGCGGCCCACCCGGAAGTCAGCTGACGCACCGACACCCTGAGAACACGGAGGGCGCCGGATGAGCTGACGGCCCGGGCCGCTACGGTGATCTCGTACCCACCTTTGACCCGGTCGCCTCATTCTGGGCAGACTGGCGTCGACTTCGCCCTGAGCAGAAGGCCGCCTTTCTACGAGCGCGCGACCTGTTTGTCAAAGGCCTGACAGAAGGGCAGTTTCACCCATCACTCAGAGTGAAGGGCTACCAGGCGATCCCCGGAGTGTTCGAGCTGACCTGGGCCGCGGACGGAAGAGCTCTTTGGACATACGGTAGGCAGCTTCCAGATCGGCCAGGCCCGCACATCGTCTGGCTACACGTTGGCACACATCAGATCTTCGGTTAGGAGCCAGTCCGATCTGTTTGTCTCGACATCGGACACGGTGGGGGGACGATGGGGCTGTAACGCCGGGGACATGAGGGTGTGGGAGGGTCTGCGGCCGTGATGCCGCAGCTGAGTGAGGTTCTGGCCGCCACCGCCCTGCGACACCGCGGGGTGGGCGTTCCCGCGGACGCGCCGTATGTTCCGGCGCGGGCGGACGAGGTGTGCTGGGGGCTGTTGCCGAACGCGGCGAGCCGTCCGGTGCTGCGGGTGCCGTCCGGGGCGGCGGTGCGTTTCGACACGATCATTGACATCCTCCCCGGCCTGAAGGCCGGGGATTCCTACCCTCGCGGGCAGGTTTTCCTGTTTCACTGACAGACGCCTCCCCACTGCTAGGAGTGGGGTGGT
>NZ_JALKFW010000142.1:0-5265 GCF_023243055.1 Frankia sp. AgPm24
GTCCTCACATCCCACATCCACCGCAGACCCTCGACACGACCCACAAGTCGCTACCCAGCAAACTTGCCGCAGCCCTGACCGAATACCGGTCGCAAAACCGGACGAAAGTGCACGCTATTAGCCGGATAATGTTATGACGATGCGGTCACCGAGTCGTTCTTCGCCACCCTCGAATGCGAACTCCTCGACCGCACCACCTTCACCACCCACGGCCAGGCCCGCGCCGCCATCTTCGACTTCATCGAGGGCTTCTACAACCGGCAACGCCGCCACTCCACCAACGGATACCTCAGCCCCCACGAACACGAGACCCGATTCTACGAGTACGATAAGGCCGCATAGCCGTTCAAAGCCCTACCTGTGAACGAAACCGGGGCAGCTTCAGGTCACGGCGACAAGTCGCGCGACCTCATCTGGCGGGCAGCGGGAGCCGGCTATCCAGCGGAAGAACGGCGGGCCCGGACGGCCTCGGCGAGCATCTTGAGGGCCGACTTCGTCATGTCCAGATCCATGCAGGCGTCGGTCACGGACTGGCCGTATGCCGGCGTCGACGAGCTGCCCGGGTCATGGCGGCCCGCCACCAGGAAAGACTCGAGCATCACGCCGACCACTCCGTGCTGGCCGCCGGCCAGCTGGTCGGATAGGGACTCTGCGACGTTGATCTGCCGGGTGTGCTCCTTGCCGCTGTTGCCGTGGCTGGCATCGACCACGACGCGGCGCGGCATACCGGCCGCGGAGATCAGTTCGAGGGCACCGGCCACGTGCGAGCAGGAGTAGTTCGGGCCGCTCCGGCTGCCACGCAGTATCACGTGTGTGTCGGCGTTTCCGCTGGTGGTGACCACGGCGGTGGTGCTGGTGGAGGTGACGCCGAAGAACTTGTGACCGGCTGCGGAGGCGCGGCACGCGTCGACCGCCACCTGGACGTCACCGTCGGTGCCGTTCTTGAACCCGACCGGCATGGGGAGGCCGGACGCCAGCTGGCGGTGCACCTGGCTCTCGGTCGTCCGGGCGCCGACCGCGCCCCAGGTCACCGTGTCGGCGATGTACTGCGGGGTGAACGGGTCGAGCCATTCGCAGCCCACCGGCATGCCCGCCCCCACGATGTCCAGCAGCAATCGGCGGGCGGTGCGCAGGCCCCGGTGCATGTCGAAGGACTCGTCCATGCCCAGGTCGTTGATCAGGCCCTTCCAACCCGTCACCGTGCGAGGTTTCTCGAAGTACGCGCGCATCACGATCAGCAGGTCGGGGGAGAGGCGCTTGCGCAGCTCGGCGAGGCCGGATCGAGTAGTCGAGAGCCGCCTCCGGGTCGTGGATCGAGCACGGGCCGGTCACCACGAGCAGCCGGTCGTCGGCGCCCTCGAGCACCGCGCGGACCTCCGCCCGGGTGCGGGTCACCGTCGCCTGCTGCGCTTCACCCAGCGGCAGCTCGTGAAACAGAGCAGCAGGTGACAGCAATGGTTCGTACCCGACGATCTTGGTGTGACCGACGCGCAACATCGGGTCTTTCCTTCCGGGAGCGCTGTCCTCGGAGACTGGTGGATTCATGATCACCCGGCTGGGCGGCCCGGGCGGAAGTTCTCGATCACGGCAGCTGCCGAGGCTGCGAGGCGGAGAAACTGTGCTGTGTCTTCCGAAGTTTCAGGTCGATCGCGGGACATCGAATCGCGTTCATGCTCGCCCTCTTTCACGGTGTTCGGGAACCCCTATCTTCGTTGACCGGTCATTCTTCGCGGATCCGCCTGAGAAGGGGTGGGACGCAGCAGGATAGGGGTTGATTCCGGACCGCCTAGGGGTGGCCCTGATTCAATGCCGCGCCGGCCACGACCGGCTATTGCGCAAGCGACAACGCCATGATTTCATGGGTCGGACTTGGTCGCCGACTTCGGCATCCGGGGTTGGTCTTGGGTGGAGCGTTGACGACTCGGGAAAAAAAATAGACCCCGCTCGCGGCTCCCTGCACTCAAGTTGCCGGGTGTCTTCGGACGCGTGGCACTCTGTCATCGGGGGAATGCGCCGGGATTCCGGCCCGGAGAGGATGGGAGACAAGTGGGCGAAATGGTGGGCGGTCGTCATCGCCAGTTGCCGCTTTCCGGTCTGACCGTCATCGACGTTTCGACCCTGTTCGCCGGACCGCTGGCGGCCGGCATTCTCGGCGATTTCGGAGCGGACGTCATCAAAGTGGAGCACCCGAAGGGTGATCCGCTGCGTTCCTACGGTCCGATGTGTGGCGATTTTTCGCTGGCCTGGAAAGTGGTCAATCGAAACAAGAAGAGCATCCTGCTCGACCTCCATGAACCCGGGGACAGGGATGCGTTCCTGCGGCTGTCCGGCCACGCCGACGTTGTCATCGAGAATTTCCGGCCGGGCACCCTGGAGAAGTGGGGACTAGGCGCGGACGTCCTGACGGCCCGCAACCCCCGTTTGGTGCTGACCAGGGTCACCGCGTTCGGCCAGGACGGGCCCTATGCCGACCGGCCGGGGTTCGGCACGCTCGCGGAGGCGATGAGTGGCCTGGCGGCCATGTCCGGTGAGGCGGACGGTCCGCCCCTGCTGCCCGCGTTCCCGCTCGGCGACGCCGTGGCCGGCCTGAACGCCGTCTGCGCCGTGCTGATGGCCTTGCGTGCGCGGGACAGGCTCGGGAACGGGCAGGTGGCCGACGTGTCCATCACCGAGTCGCTGCTCGGGCTGCTCGGGTTTCAGATCGCGGCCTTCGACAAGACCGGCGCAAGCCCGGTCCGGCAGGGCAATCGGTCGGCGAACAGTGCGCCGCGCAACGTCTACCGGTGCTCGGACGGTACCTGGGTGGCGGTATCGGCGTCGGCCCGGTCGGTGGCGGAACGGGTCATGCGGCTGATCGGGCGGGCGGAGCTGATCGATGAACCATGGTTCGCCGCCGGCAGGCTGCGGGCCCGCCACCACGAAGTCGATCGGGCGGTGGCCGAGTGGATCGCGGAACGCGACCGGCCCTCGGTCATCGCGGCGTTCCGCGCGGCCCAGGCGGCCGTGGCGCCCGTCTACGAGTTCTCCGATGTCCTCGCCGACCCCCATTTCACCGAGCGCGGCTCCGTGATCGAGGTACCCGATGAGGACATCGGGTCCGTGCGGATGCCCGGCCCCGCCTTCCGGCTCTCCAGCACTCCGGGCCGCGTTCTCTCGGCCGGGCCCCGGCCGGGTCAGCATGCCAAGGAGGTTCTCTCAGCCCTGGGTACCGACCGGGTGGAACCGCGAGTTCAGGCTCACCGGTGACTAGCGCACTTCAGGAGCAGTTGTTCCATCGAAGCTACCTCTACGTGTCGGGCAGTCAGCCACACCGGATCGAGCGCGCGTACGACTCCGCCGCCGATGCGGTGATGATCGATCTGGAGGATTCGGTGCCCGCCGCGGAGAAGCTCTACGCGCGGGAGGTGGCCGCGACGTACACGGCCACCCGGCCACGCAAACCGACCTATGTGCGGGTGAATTCGCTGCGCTCCGACTGGGGCGCGGACGATGTGCGGGCCGTCGCGGGCCGGGGCCTGTCCGGGGTGCGCATCGCCAAGACGGAGACACCGGACGAGGTGCGGACGGCGGCCCGGCTGCTGCGGGAAGCGGACTGCGCGGCCGTGCTGCACCTGCTGCTGGAGACGGCGTCCGGCCTGGAGGTCGTCTCCCGGCTGGCGACCGCGTCGCCCAAGGTCGCGATGATCGGGATCGGCGAGTACGACCTGCGCGCCGAGCTCAACTGCGATCTGGACGGCGCGATGATGGACGTCTGCCGGACCAGGGTCATCCTCGCCTCCCGGGCGGCGGGTCTGGCCAGTCCCTGCCAGGGCGTCTATCCGGAGGTGAACTCTGCCGAAGGGCTGCTGCGCAGCTGCCGGCACGGGAAGAGCCTGGGTTTCGTCGGCCGGATGGCGATCCATCCCGTGCAGCTGCCGACGATCCACGAGGTCTACACGCCGACTGTCGACGAGATCGCTATCGCGGTGGAGATCTGTGCCGCGGCGAGCGTGGCGGAAGAGCGGAAATCGACGATCGTCTATACCGAGAGAGGACACATGGTCGCGCCGCCGCTCATCGCGGCGGCGCAGCAGGTCATACACATCGCCACGGCGCTGAATCTGTTGCCCGGGGCGGGAGCCGGGGTGTCCGGGACCACGGAGCTGCCGTCATGACCGACCCCTTACTCGCCGCGGTGCGGGCCGGGATCGAGGTCTTGGACCTGGCGCAGCCGCTGTTCAACGGTATGCCCTGTTCGCCGAACCACCCGGGGTTCCGGCTGAGCCTCACGCGCAGGCACGGGGACATGGTCCGGCCGGACGGGAGCTCGGCCGCCAGCGAGATGATCGTCACCGGCGGGCACGTCGGCACTCATATCGACGCGCTCGCCCACGCCTCGCACGAGGGCAGGCTCTTCGGTGGAGCGGACTGCATGGCCGCGCAGACCGGCGGGGTGTTCTCGGAACTCGGAGTGGACACCATCGCACCGATGATCCGCCCCGGCGTGTTCCTGGATATCGCCGCGCTGCACGACACCTCCCGCCTGGATCCCGGTTACGGGATCACCCCGCAGGATCTGGAAGGTGCTGCCGAAACGGCGGGCGTGCGGGTGGAAGCGGGCGGAGTCTGCCTGATCAACACCGGCTGGAGCTCGCTGTGGGACGACACCACCGCGTATCTCGGCGTCGACAGCGGGGTCCCGGGGCTCACCGAGGAAGCGGCGCGCTGGCTGGCGCGGCAGCAGGTCATCGCGGCGGGTACCGACACCACGGCGTTCGAACAGATCCCGCCGAGACGTGGACACGCCGTCATGCCAGTGCACCGGATCCTCCTGGTGGAGAACGGGATCCACATCATCGAGCACCTGCGGTTCGACGAGCTGGTGGACCGCGGAGCCACCGAGTTCGTGTTCGTGCTGACCCCCTTGAAGATCGTCGGCGGGACCGGGTCACCGGTCCGGCCGCTGGCCCTGCTCGGAGCACGGTCATGAGCGCGCGGGGTGCATTGCTCGGCACGGTGGGCGGATTCGCCGAGGAGGTCATGAAGACCGGCCTGGGGCCCTCGCACCGGCACGCGGTGGCCGGACTGGTCCTAGACGCGGTGGGCAACATCGTACTCGGGACTCGTCAACCGGTCGCCGGCATCGCGCACCGCGTCGCCCGGCTCTGGGGCGATTCCGGGTCCGCCACCGTGGGGGGGGGGGGGCGCGCGGCCGGCCCCCCCCCCCCCCCCGCGGCGGGGGCCGCGCCCCCCCGCCGGGGGCCCCACCCCCCCCACGAGCCGGGG
>NZ_JALKFW010000142.1:5275-24993 GCF_023243055.1 Frankia sp. AgPm24
CCCGGGGGGGCCGGGGGGGGGGGCCCGGCGGGGGCCCGCCGGGGGGGGGGCGCCGCGGTCGGCCCCCCACCCCACGGGCGCGGCCTTCGTCAACGGAACCCTCGCGCACTGCACGGACTTCGACGACACGCACCTTCCGTCCCTGCTGCACCCGGGGGCCGCGGTGATTCCGGCGGTCCTCGCCGTCGCCGAGGTGACCGGTGCGGACGGCCCGGAGTCGCTGGACGCCATGCTGCTCGGCATCGAGTTGTGCATCCGGCTGGGAATGGCCGGATTCGACGAGGAACGGCGCAACTCGATCTACTTCGACCGGGGGCAGCACGCGACCTCCCTCTGCGGTGCGATCGCTAGCGCGGTGGCGGTATCGGCCCTGCTGTCAGGTGACGCCGCCACGATCACCTCGGCCGGCGCGATCGCCGCCAGCATGAGTTCCGGCCTGATCGAAGCCAACCGGACCGGGGGAAGTGTCAAACAGATACACACCGGGTGGGCCGCCCACTGCGGTGTGGCCGCCGCTCAGCTGGCCGCGGCCGGCCTGACCGGGCCACACACGGTGCTGGAGGGCCGATTCGGATTCTTCACCGCATTCTGCGGCGAGCGCTCCGTGCCCCAGGTTGTCACCGACGATCTCGGCGAGCTGTGGCACGCCGACCAGGTACAGATCAAGCGTTACCCCTGCAACTACTTCACCCACGCCGGCGTGGACTGCGCGCTGGAGCTGCGGGCCCGTGGCGTCCGGCCCGCCGACGTGGCGGGCATCGAACTGGGCGTACCCGAACCGGCGCTGCGCACCATCGCCGAACCACGCGCCGCCAAGATCACCCCCGTCGGCGGCTACGCGGCTGCGTTCTCCGGGCCCTACACCTTCGCCGCCGCGTTGACCGGGGGCGGCGGGCTCGGGGTCCACCTGGCGGATTTCACCGACGAGGCCGCCCGGCGTGCAGAGGTCGTCGACCTCGCGGCGCGGATCGGCTGCTCCGCCGATGCGGAGTGCACGGAGGTGTTCCCGCGCCGGATCGGGACCCGGGCCCGGGTCACGCTGCGGGACGGGCGGGTCGAGGAGGTCCTGCGTTTCAACGATCGTCCGGGGCTGACCTACGGGGTCACCGGAGCGGAGTTGAACACGAAATTCGCGCTCAACTGTGAGGTGTTCGGCGCGGAACGGTCGGCCCTCGTGTCGGCCGAGATCCGGTCCCTGGTCAGTGCGACGTCCGCTAGATCCGTGATGTCGCTGCTGCGTACTGAGGGAAAGGAACGAGAACGTGGAGGCTCAGATTAAGCCGAATGACGATCCTCAATGGGCGGTACTCGATCCCGCGGGGTGGCCCGATGACGATGTCGAGTACCTGCGCACGGCGATGCGGTGGCATTTCGGCGAGGACACCGGATCCCCGTTCTGGCTGCGCAGGGCGGAGACCCTCGGGTTCGACCCGATGCGGGAGATCTGGAGCTACGAGGACCTGCGACGCTTCCCGAACGTCGTCGACGAGACCCGTGACATCCCGGTCGAGGACCTCATTCCCCGTGGTTACGGGAAGAACCCGCCCGCGCCCCGGGTCTTCGAGTCCGGCGGCACCACCGGCGTGCCGAAACGGATCATCCTCATGCCCGACTGGATGGACAGCGCCATCGACCGGATGATCGCCGGCCCCCAGTTCGCGGGGCGGGAACCCGGCAACATCCTGGTTGCGGTCCCCGGCGGGCCGCACAAGGCGGGCAGCCTGTACGACTACGTCGCCGCCCGGCAGAAGACGATCAAGTTCACCATCGACATCGACCCGCGCTGGGTGAAGAAGCTGGTCAAGACGAGGCAGCACGAGCAGGCCGCCGCCTATGTCGAGCACCTGCTGGACCAGATCGAGCACGTGCTGTCCAGCCAGCGGGTGTCCATGATGGTGATCACGCCGCCGCTGCTTCGCGCCTGCGCACGCCGGCCCAGCCTCGTCGACCTGATCAACTCGAAGATCGAGCTCGTCTTCTGGGGCGGTGCGCACATGACCGTGGACGAACGGTTCGAGCTGAAGTACGAGTACTTCCCGAACGCGCGGATGCTGAGCAGGTACAGCAGCGCCATGATCCTCACCGGTGCCCGTGAGCGGCAGGGCACGGGCGAGGACGAGGACCTGATCTACGACCCGCCGAGCCCGGTGGTCACCTTCCGGGTCGTCGAACCGGAGACCGGCGAACCGGTGGGCTACGGCAGTCGCGGCCAGGTGGTGATGAGCCACATCAGCAAGGGCATGTTCCTGCCGAACAACGCCGAGCGGGATTCCGCCATCCGCGTGCGCGCCCTGCCGGGACAGATCGGCGACTCCGTCTCCTCGCCTGCTCCGCTGGACGAGTTCGGAGGTGAACGTGTCATCGAGGGCATCTATTGATGATCGGGAGCGGCTGGAGGTCACGACGACCCGCCGGCGTGGGATGCGTTACGCCGCTGCGGCGATGGGGGACCGGTGACCGAGACCCACGCACGGCCGTCGACGTATTCGGCCAACGGCGTCTCCCGGCTGGACGAGCTCGGCCGACGGCGCGAGGAGGCCCGGGCCCCGGGCTCGGCTGAGGCGGTGCGCACCCAGCGGCGCAAGGGAAAGCTGACGGCGCGGGAGCGGATCGAGCGGTTGCTGGACCCGGGTTCGTTCGTCGAACTCGACGAGTTTGTGCGGCACCGGGTGACGGGCTGGGGCATGGCCGACCGCAGGCCGTACGGGGACGGCGTCGTGACCGGGCACGGGACCGTGGACGGCAGGCCGATCTGCGTGTTCAGCCAGGATTTCACCGTCTTCGGCGGGACGCTGGGCGAGGCGTTCGGCCAGAAGATCGTGAAGGTGCTGGATCTCGCGTTGCGTACCGGATGCCCGGTCGTGGGCATCAACGACGGTGCCGGAGGGCGGATTCAGGAGGGGGTTGCCGCTCAGGCCCTCTACGGGGAGATCTTCTACCGCAATGTGGCGGCCTCGGGGGTGATCCCCCAGATCTCCATGATCATGGGGCCGTGTGCGGGTGGTGCGGTGTACTCGCCCGCGATCACCGACTTCACCGTGATGGTCGAGGGCACCTCGCACATGTTCATCACCGGGCCCGAGGTCATCAGCGCCACCAATGGCGAGCGGATCGGTCTCGACGAGCTGGGCGGCGCTCGGGTGCACGGTTCCCGATCCGGCTGTACACACTACGCGGCTGCGGACGAGGAGGACGCCTTCGACTACGTGAAGACGCTGCTCGCGTACCTGCCGTCCAACAACCTCGAGGAGCCGCCCCTGTTCGCGGGCGATCCCGGCGCCCGCACGAGCCACATCCCGGAACTCGACGGGATCGTCCCCGGCTCCCCGCGCGAGCCGTACGACATGCGCGCGGTGATCTCCGCCGTCGTCGACGGCGGAGAACTGCTCGAAGTGTCCCCCGATTTCGCGGCCAACATCGTCGTCGGCTTCGCCCGGCTCGACGGCCACAGCATCGGAGTTGTGGCCAACCAGCCGGCTCACCTGTCCGGATGCCTCGATATCGATGCCAGTGAAAAGGCCGCTCGGTTCGTCCGGCTCTGCGACGCGTTCAACATCCCGATCCTCACGTTCGTGGACACCCCCGGGTTCCTGCCCGGCGCGGATCAGGAATGGAACGGGATAATCCGGCGTGGTGCCAAGCTGATCTACGCCTACGCCGAGGCGACCGTGCCATTGATAACGGTGGTGACCGGAAAAGCCTACGGTGGCGGTTACGTGGTCATGGGGTCGAAGCACCTGCACGCGGATGTCAACCTGGCCTGGCCGTCGGCACGAATCGCCGTGATGGGGGCCAGGGGCGCGGTCAGCGTGCTGTACCGGAGGGAACTCGCGGTCGCGCCGGACCCCGAGCTGGCGCGGGCCAGGCTCACCGGCGACTACGAATCACACCTGGAAACCCCTTATGTCGCGGCCGAACGCGGCTATGTGGACGCGATCGTGGCCCCGTCGGAGACCAGAGCCAAGATCACCGCAGCCTTACGCCTTCTACGGAAGAAGCAAGAACAACGCATACCGAGGAAACACGGGAACATCCCCCTGTGATCACGGTATCGGGTGATGGCACGTCCGGCCCGGCTGTGGCACCGGGAACGTGAGATCGTACCGGCCCGGCGCAGCGCGCAGGGAACCGCAATCCTCGGAAGTGGGGTAAGATGCAGCGTGTCGATTCGACCGCTCGGTACGGGAGCCACTGCATGACATTTCTCCAGAAGCCCTATCTTGAACGTGAATTCGCGGAAGGTTTCGGGGCGCTGGCGATTCAGTACGATCGCTTTCGCCCAAGCTTTCCTGAAGAACTGATGGACTGTCTCGCTACACTCCGGCCGTCGGAGATTCTCGATGTCGGCTGCGGCACCGGGAAAGTCTCGGTCGCGCTGGCGAAACGTGGGCTCGATGTACTCGGCGTCGAGCCCGACGCCCGGATGGCCGAGGTGGCTCGGGAACATGGCGTGTCCGTCGAGGTTTCCGGGTTCGAAGACTGGGAAGATGCCGGACGTCGATTCGATCTCATCGTCACCGGCGACGCATGGCACTGGATCGACCCGGAGCGGGGCAACGAGCGAGCGGCTGAACTGCTGAAGCCGGGAGGCACCATCGCCCGCTTCTGGACCTACCACGAGCTGGACGTCACCGTGCTCGAGGCTTTTGACCCCCTCTACCAGGAGTACGCGCCGGCCGTCCGCATGGGCGGGTACGTCCCCAAGGACCGGGATGAGCCCATCGATCCGCTGGCCGGGCACGAGGCCTTCGTCTCCGTCGATGCGGCAACCTACCTCTGGGGTCTCGAGTTCACCTCCGCGGAGTGGGTGGGACTCGTTTCCACCCACAGTGACCACATGCGGCTCGAACCTGCCAAGCGCCATGCATTGTTGACGGGATTGGGGCAGGTCATCGACGACTTCGGAGGCACCGTTCGCACGAAGTCCACGACTATCGCTCAGTTCGCCAAGCACGCCTGACGTGGTGCTCCGCGGTCACGCCAGGCCCCAATGGCCGTAGGTTAAATGATCCCTTGGAGGTTTGAGGGATGGTTGGTCATCGGAAGTCGAGGCAGTGGAGTTCGAGACGGTGGGTGACGGGCCGGGTGGGTGGATCGTCGGTCTTGCGGCGGGGGTAGTCGCTGTGCCTGCGGGTCTTGCGGGGTGCGGTGCGGTCGGGGTGGTTACGGATGGCCAGGCGCGGGTCGCAGATCTCGAGGAGGAACGCGAGGAGTGCCTGTTCAGGGGGGGGGGAAAGCCGCGGTCCCGATGGAATCGGACGCGGCGGCCAGGGCCCGACGGAAACTGATCTTGTCGGGTGGGGTGCCGGTGGTGTCGGCGGCGACGCCGATGAGGCGGGCGAGGGCCTGGTAGACGGCGAACAGGGCCCACATCTCCTGGGCGACGCCTTCGGGGTCCTTGCTGCGCAGGACGGGTCGTCCTTCACCGAGATCGGTCTTGTGGTGGCCGATCACGGTCTCGCATCCCCACCTGGTCGGGTAGGCGCAGGCCAGGTCGAGCATGGACCATTCCTCGGGGTCGAGCAGGTCGGTGACCAGGCAGAACAGCTCTGAGCTGGTCGGGCCGTCGGCGGTGGTGGAGTGCACGGTGTACTCGATCACCCGGACCGTCAGTGGTGGTCCGTCGCGTGTGCGGGCAGGTGTCAGCTCGGCGAGGTAGCTGCCGTCGTCGAGGACGCGGACCGGAGCCAGCGTGAAGTTCGCCTTCGCCCGCCACAGCAGGTGCGCCCCGGTCGCCACGACCTCGCTGGCGAGCCGGTGGGACAGGAAGTTGCGGTCGGCCAGGGTCAGCATGCCCGGGCCCAGATGCGCCAGCAGGTCACGGGCCAGCGCCGGCTCGCCCGTGGTCCACGGGCCGAACGACGCGCCCAGCAGGGCACCGGTGGCGGCCTCGGCGGCGATGACCCAGCGAACCTTCGGGAACGGCGCCGGCCCGCCGGCGTTCGACGGCCCGGCGAAGAACACCCGGTTCTTCTCCGTGTCCGGCAGATCACAGGTCGACCCGTCGATCTGCACCAGCCGCAGGCCGTGCAGGAACACCCCCGTCTGACCAGCCACCCCGACCGGCCCCGCCGCATGCTCGAACAGCATCCGCACCGGATCCGACCCGATCCGCGCCCGCGCCTCACCCAGCGACGGGCTCGCCGGTAACGACCAACCCGCCCCACCCGGCTCACCCGCCACCAACGCAGCGGCCCGGCGCTGGAAGTGCAGCCCGCTGGTCAACCGGGCCAGCACCTGCACATAGCCACAGTTGCGCCCCCGGAACAGCCACAACGCCAACACGAAGTACACCACCAGCCGCGACGGCAACAACCGGCGGCGAACCTCCGCGGTGTCCGTCACCGCCAACACCCGGTCCACCAGCTCCGGCGGGTACACCCGCGTCAACACACCCACCGTCACCCGGTCCGGCAACCAGCCCTCCGGCGACAGCCCCTCACTCCCGTCATGCCCCACAGACCAAGCCTACGACACGACAATCCCTTAACCTACGGCCATTGTGCCAGGCCCTCGACATCGATGCCCTCGGCCGCAAGGAGTTCCCGGTAGGCGGCGACGTTCGCGAGTTTGACGCTTTCGTAACCCCGGACGAGGTCGGGCAGGCCGGCGATGCGGACCGCTCGCTCGTAGTTCTCCGACGTGAGGCTTTCGGCCAGGGTGGTGATGAGCTCGCGGTAGTGTGCGACCAGGGCTCGCTCGATCTGCCGGACGTGGGCGTACCCGAAGACGTCGAACGGGGTCCCACGCAGTTTCTTCAGCCTGGCGAGCAGGCGCAGCGCGCCGTGGGAACGCGGTCGGAATGCGACCTTCTTCTTTCGTCCCAGCGCGCGAAGAAAGGGAGGGTGGAGCCGGAAGGTCACGCGAGCGCTCCCGGGCAACTGGGCCGTCGCTGCCTCAGCCGACCCGGGGGCGGTGAGGAGACGGGCGACCTCGTACTCGTCCTTATACGCCGTGAGCTTGAACAGGTAGCGCGCGACGGCCTCGCTGAAGCCGCTCTCCGTGGTGACAGCACACTCCGCGTCCCTTACTCGTTGGACGAAGTCGATGTAGTTCACGGCGGTTTTGACGTCCTGGTAGGCAACCAGCTCGGCGGCTCGAAGCTCCACGAGGCGCCGGACCTCGCCGTCGAGGGACGTCGCGGCCGGCGCCGGAAGCGAGATCGGGTCTTTCGCTTGTTTCCTGGGTGCAACCGCGGCGGCGAAGGTGCCGGGGAGTGCGATGGCGGCGCGCCCCCAGCGGAAAGCCGCAACGTTGGCGGCCACGGCGACCCCGTTGATGCCGATGGCCTTCTCGATGGCGTCGGCGGGGATTCGTAGTGCGCCGCTCTGGTGGGCGGCACCGACGACGAGGAAGTTCGCGGCTGCGGTGTTCCCGAAGAGCGTCTCCGCGGCGCCGACGGCGTCGAGCGTATGGAGCTCCGCCGTCATCGAATCCAGGCGCGCGGCAAGCTCGTCCGCGGCCGGATAGCTGACGGTCAGGTCGTACACCATGTCGCCGGTCGGTGTCTCGCTGGTCGATGCGATGGCGATGGTCGTGGCGGGATTGGCATGGGCCAGATTGCGGGGTTCGGCTGCGGTAAGCAGGTCGAAGGCGAGGATGCAGGTCGAAGCGCCCGGTGAGATGCGGTTCGAGGGCTGGACGTGGTTATCGGAGAAACGCAGGTGACCGGTGACGGGCCCGGCCTTCTGGCTCAGCCCGGTCTGGTTCAGTGTCTCGACCTCGTATCCCGCCAGGGCTGCGGCGGTGGCGAGCACCTGGTTGACGGTGACGATGCCGGTGCCGCCGATGCCCGCGAGGAAGACGTCCTGAGGGCACGATGGTCCGGGCGACGCGGGAGCCGGGACCGTCGGCGGAGCGGGGATTTTCCGGCGCTCCTGCCGGGCGTCGGGGTCGATCTCGACGGTGCCGAAGGAGGGGCAGTCGCCGTCGAGGCAGCTGTAGTCGGTGTTGCAGGAGGTCTGGTCGATGCGGGTCTTGCGGCCGAACTCGGTGTCGACCGGGCGCACCGACAGGCAGTTGCTCTTGCGGCCGCAGTCGCCGCAGCCTTCGCAGACGGCTTCGTTGATGACGACCCTGGTCGTGCGCGCGGGTAGCTTCCCGCGCTTGCGCTGCCGCCGGGCGTCCGCGGCACAGTGCTGGTCATAGATCAGCACTGTGACGCCGGGAGTGTCCCGCAGCAGCCGCTGGGCCTCGTCGAGCCGGTCCCGGTGCCACAACAGCGTGCCCTTGGCCAGCTTGCGGCGGCGATGGCGCTCCGGCTCGTCGGCGCAGACGATGATCTGGCTGACGCCTTCGCGGGCGAGCTTGTGGGTCAGCGCTTCGACCGGGAGGACGCCCTCGACGTCCTGGGCACCGGTCATGGCGACGACCTCGTTGTAGAGCAGCTTGTAGGTGATGTCGACCCCGGCGGCGACGCACGCCTGGACGGCGAGCTGCCCGGAATGGAAGTAGGTTCCGTCGCCGACGTTCTGGAAGATGTGCGGGACGTCGGTGAAGGGCGCCTGGCCGATCCATTGGGCACCTTCGCCGCCCATCTGGGTGATCCCGACGACGGATGACGTTTGCCGTGCCTCGAGCGTCACCATCGTGTGGCAGCCGATGCCCCCGCCGCCGATCGAGCCCTCGGGCAGCACGGTCGAGCGGTTGTGCGGGCACCCGCTGCAGAAGTACGGCGCGCGCGAGGCGCTCAGCAGCGGGAGCTGGATCGGGCCAGGGGCCGGGGCGGCGAGCGGGACGCGGTCGCGGAGGACGCGGCGCAGCGGGCCCGCGAGCCGCCCGGCGGTCAGCTCGCCGTCGTGCGGGATGAGCGGCCGGCTTTCGGAGTCCCGCTTCCCGAGGACTCGGGGAGCGTGGGCGGTCCCGTAGAGCGCATCGCGGACGTGCGTCTCGAGGAACGCGGTCTTGTCCTCCACGACGAGGATCTCCTCGAGCCCGGCGGCGAACCCCCGCACGGCGGCCTGATCGACCGGGTGGATCATGGCCATCCGCATGACCCGGACGCCGGACTCCTTCAGCTGGGCGTCATCGACACCGAGGTCGAGAAGGCTCTGGCGGAGCGCGTCGTAGGTGCTCCCAGAGGCGATCAGACCCATGGTGGGGGTGGCCGGATCGACTTCGACCGGGTTGAGCTTGTTGGCGGCCGCGTAGGCGAGGACCGTCGCGGAGCGCGGGCCGTACAGGTCCGCCTCGGCCGACTGGAGGTGGCCCGGGGTGAGATCGACGGTCCGCTGCCGATAGGTCCAAGGCCGGCCGTCCCAGGGGGTCGGCGGAGTGGCCGTCTCCGCCCGGGAGACGGTGTCGTCCACGGTCCAGGCGCCATCCGCGACGTCGGTGACGATCTTCAGCGCCACCAGGCAGCCCGAGGCCCGGGACAGGGCGATTCCGTGCAGTCCCAGGATGATGATCTCGGCTGCGTTGCGCGGGAACAGCACGGGGATCCCGAGCGCGGCCAGGGACCGCTCGCTGACCGCGGGCACGGACGAGGACTTGCCGGCCGGGTCGTCGCCGACGAGCAGCAGCACGCCGCCGTTCGGGTTGACTCCGAACATGTTCGCGTGCCGGAGCGTGTCGGTGGCGCGGTCCAGACCTGGCCCCTTGCCGTACCAGATGCCGACCACGCCGTCGTAGCGCGAGGTGCCGATCGGGAGATCGGTCTGGGAACCCCAGACCGCCGTGGCCGCGAGTTCCTCGTTGAAACCGGGCACGAACGTGACGTCGTTCGCGGCCAGGACGTCGGGCATGCCGGCGAGCAACCGGTCGACGCCCGCCAGCGGGCTGCCCTGGTAGCCCGACACGAACGCGGCCGTTCGACGGTGGTGGCGCCGGTCCAGCTCGTGCTGCTCGACGAGCAGCCGCGCGATAGCCTGTACCCCGGTCAGCAGCCGGGGCTCGGCGCCGGTCCGGTAGCGGTCGTTCAGGTCGTACGCGGCAGCCGCGTGACGCTGCAGAGTGTCAGCCATCGCCTCTCCGTGTTCCGGGCGTTGCGGCGGAAGGTCGTTAGGGCGCTCGTGCCTGCCGGACAACCTCAGGCGCGACACCGCGATCAGCGTTCCCGGGTCGCCCGGGCAGATCGGACCCGGCCTCGGCGCCCCGGCTGGTGGAGACCTTCGGTGGCGGGGAAGTCGTCGAGGGCAGCTACCGGGGGCGGGAGTTCGTCTCGGCCGGCGCTTACCGGGCGCCGACGTTCGATGGCGCCGTGATCTCGTGCGTCACCGGCGCCTGCGGAGACCATTCCGGCCAGGGCGGGCGCCCTTCCCGGGCCAGCGCGATCAGGGCGTTCTGCTCCTGCGCCCCGACCAGCCGGTCGGTCTCCGCTCCGTCGTTTCCCTCGGTGTCGACGAACAATGACGCCATGTCGGTGCCGTGCACCGGGCGATCCGCCATGGAAGGGTTGTGGGCCGCGAGGTTTGAGTTGGTCGGCGCGTAGCAGAATTTCTGCAGCCACACCTTCCGACCGGCTTGGTGGGCGGCCTGCAGCAATCGGTCGGTGGGCTCCCAGAAGTATTTCTCCGAGAGCAGCCTGGTCTTCGCGTCCCGGTCGGCTGTGGAATCACCCGTGGCCACCGCGTCGTAGGCGCGGTCGAAGACCACGTCGCCCATGGCGACGAAGATGCCAGCCTCGTCCGACGTCACCGACATCAGCACGGGCACGTCGGCAATGCCCCCCGCGCGGATCGTCTCCAGCGGCGGCCGGGGTACGACGGTGCCGTCGACGAAAGGCCGGTATCGGACCGAGACCCCCCGCTCGAGCAGCTTCCCGTGGATGTGCCGCAACCCCACGTTCGGGAGTCGGGTCAGGTCATCGGGTGAGTTCGCCAGTGGCCCGGCCGCGCCGAGGAACTCCTCGGTGAAGCGCACCGCGGCCTCCTCGGACATGGGCACCTCGGCGTTGCCGCTGTAGATCGCCGCCCGGTGGAACAGCCCGTGGGCCGCGGGTGTGCCGAGCAGCGTCGCGATGTCGCAACCGCCGGAGGACATGCCGAACAGCGTGACGTTGCCCGGGTCGCCGCCGAAGCCGGCGATGTTGTCCCTGATCCAGCGAAGCAGCATGACATGGTCGAGGACCTCGAGGTTGGCGCTGTCCGCGAAGTCCGGGTCGTGGCCGCCCAGGTAGAGGCAGCCCCACAGGCCGAGACGGTAGTTCGCGGTGATCACGACGGCACCGTGCCGGGCGGCGAAGTGCCACGGGTCGATCCAGCTGCTGGCACTGCCGTTCACCCGGCTGCCCCCGTGGAACCAGACCAGGACCGGCAGGGGCCCGTCTGGCCGCGGGCCGGGGGACCACACGTTCAGGTTGAGGCAGTCCTCGTTCTCCACGAGGTCGTCCATCGGGACGCGGTAGAGGCCCCGGCCCAGCTGGATCGGCAACTGCCAACTGACCGGTCCCCACCCGGTGGCCTCGATCTCCTCGCCCGGCGCCACCGGCACCGCCGGCCGGAAACGCCGCTCGACGCGCGCGTAGGGCACGCCCCGCCAGTTGGGCACCCCCCGGTCGAGAAAACCGCGCACCGGCCCGGACGTGGTGCCGACAACGAGATCTTTCTCGGTGGAATCACGCACGGTCTCGTCTCCGAATCCCCGGGAATTGATCGCTGCTCATGCTTCTGGTGGCGTCCGGACAATGTCAATAGGGGATATCAGCTCCCGATGAGCAGCCCCTAGGAATGATTCGGTCGACCCCTAGATCCGGTACCGGTGCTTGGCGGCCCAGTTGTGTCTGGGTAAGCATTAGACGTTCCCTTTAGCGGGTAATTGATCGTCGTCTGGAGGCCCGGTGCAGTCTGCGAGTCCGGCCGGCGAAGTGAAGCCGTCCGCCGGTCATGTGCGCACGTTGCTGGTGGACAACTACGATTCCTACACCTACAACCTCTTCCAGCTGATCGCGCAGGTCAACGGCGTGGAACCGGTGGTCGTCCGCAATGACGACCTGGCGCTGAGGGACGACAGCTTCCTCACCCGGTTCGACAACGTGGTGATCTCCCCGGGGCCCGGTCACCCCGAGGACGGGCGCGACTTCGGCGATGCCGCCCGGCCGCTGTCGCTGCCAGACCTGCCGGTGCTCGGGGTCTGCCTCGGCCACCAGGGCATCGCCCTGTTCCACGGGGCCAAGGTGCGCTCAGCCAGTATGCCGAGGCACGGCCACCTCTCGCGGATCACCCACCTGGACCAGGGCGTCTTCGAAGGTCTGCCCCAGGACTTCACCGCAGTGCGCTACCACTCCCTCGCCGTGGACTCCCTGGCCTCGACGTCCCTGGAGGCGATCGCCTGGGCCGAGGACGGCGAGATCATGGGCATCCGCCACACCGGCCGGCCGCACTGGGGTGTGCAGTTCCACCCCGAGTCGGTGGCCTCCGAGCACGGCGCCCGGATCCTCGAGAACTTCCGCGACCTGACCCGGCGCCGCAGCACCGGGCGCCGGAGCCCGCCGGTGGCCCGCCCGGACGGGGCGGGCTCGTTCGTCATCCGCGTGTCGACCCTGGAACGCGAGGTCGACGCGGAGACGGTCTACGTCGGTCTCTACCGCGACAGTTCCCACTCGTTCTGGCTCGACAGCAATCGCTGCGAGCGCGGCTTGGCGCGGTTCTCGTACCTGGGCGATGCCTCGGGCCCGCTCAGCGAGGTGCTGAGCTACTCGGTGACCGACGACGCGGTCGTCGTGGAATCCCCGGACGGCGTCCAAAGCCTGGTCGAGGGGAACATCTTCGACGTACTGAGCTGGCGCCTGGCCGAGTCGCGGGTCGAGCTGGACGTGCCGTTCGACTTCAACGGCGGGTACGTCGGCTACTTCGGGTACGAGATGAAGGAGCACTGCGGCTTCGTCAACCGCCACAAGGCCGAGACTCCCGACGCGAAGTGGATGCGCGCCGACCGGCTCGTCGTCGTCGACCATCTCGAGCACCGGACCTACCTGGTGGCGCTGTGCCGGCCGGGGGCCGCGTCCGTCCTCGAAGCCGATGCTTGGCTGGCCCGCACGGCCTCGGCCGTCGACGCGCTCGAGAAGGCGGGGCCGGTGCCGGCCGAGCCGGGCCGGAGCCCCGACGTGGACGTCCCGGCGTCCTTCGTGCGGGACCGGGAGACCTACCTCGCCGACATCGCCGAGTGCCACCGGCAGCTGCGAGCGGGGGAGAGCTACGAGATCTGCCTGACCAACATGCTCCGGACCACGGTCCCGGGCAACGACCTCGCCTTCTACCTGCGGATGCGACGTACCAACCCGGCGCCCTACAGCGCGTTCCTGCGGTTCGGCGAGCTGCGGATCTTGAGCTCCTCACCCGAGCGTTTCCTGCGGATCGACCGCCACCAGATGGTCGAGAGCAAGCCCATCAAGGGCACCGCGGCCCGCAGCGAGGATCCCGCGACCGACGAGTCCCGGCGGCTGGACCTGGCCCGCAGCGCGAAGACCCGGGCCGAGAACCTCATGATCGTCGACCTCGTGCGCAACGACCTCGGCCAGGTCTGCGAGGTCGGGAGCGTGCACGTCCCGAAGTTCATGGCGACCGAGTCCTATGCCACCGTGCACCAGCTGGTCTCCACGATCAGGGGGCGGCTGCGGCCGGCGGTGAGCGCCGTCGACTGTGCGAAGGCGAGCTTCCCAGGCGGCTCGATGACCGGGGCGCCCAAGCTGCGCACGGTCGAGATCACCGACCGGCTGGAGTCCGAGGCCCGCGGCGTCTACTCCGGGGCGCTCGGCTACTTCGGGTACAACGGGTCGGCCGATCTCAGCATCGTGATCCGGACTGCCGTCTTCTGGCGCGACGTCGTCCTAATCGGCGCGGGCGGAGCCATCGTGCTCGACTCTGACCCGGTCGACGAGTACGAGGAGATGCTGCTCAAGGCGCGCGCCGTGCTGCGGGATCCGGCCCGGCAGCAGCGATGAGGACGCTGCGGACGAAGGTCGCCGTCGTCGGTGCCGGCCCGGCCGGGCTGTACCTGTCGCACGAGCTGCGCACCCACGGCGTCGAGTCCGTGCTGGTCGAGTGGTGCAGCCGTGAGCACTTGGAACGACGGGTGCGGGCCGGGCTGCTCGAGGAGGGCACGGTGCGGCTGCTGCGCGGCTCCGGGCTGGCCGGCCGGCTGGACCGGCAGGGCCTGGTGCACGACGGTTTCCAGCTGCGCTTCGAGAACACCCGCCAGCGGATCTCGACCGTGTCGCTGATCGGTGAGCCGACCTACATCTACGGTCAGCAGGAAGTTGTCAAGGACCTGCTTTCCGCTCGTCCGCCGGACGACGGTTCGCTGTATTTCGACGCGCAGGACGTCCAGATCGCGGGGATCACCGGCAACAACCCCTCCGTCGCGTTCACGGTGAGCAGGGAGCAGGTCGTCGTCGAGGCCGACTTCATCGCTGGCTGCGACGGATACCACGGCGTGTCCCGCGCGAGCATACCTGCGGCGTCCCTCGCCTTCCACAGTCGGCGCTACCCGTTCGACTGGATCGGGCTGCTGGTCAGCGCGGCGCCCTTCGCGTCCGAACTGGTCTACTCCGTGCACCCGCGCGGCTTCGCCCTTGCGAGCATGCGCACGCCCGAGGTCAGCCGCCTCTACCTGCAGACCGACGCCCGGGACGAGCAGAGCAACTGGCCCCATGAACGGATCTGGGACGAACTCGGGCAACGGCTGTACCTCGACGAGAGCCGGACGCGGGAGCGGGGAGCGATTCTCGAGCAGGTCAGGGTTCCGCTCCGGGCCACCGTCGCGGAGCCCATGCAGTTCGGTCGGCTCTTCCTCGTAGGCGACGCCGCCCACATCTTCCCGCCCACCGCTGCCAAGGGGCTGAACGTGGCGCTCGAGGATGCGAGCGTGCTCGCCCACGCCCTCATCGGGTGGTTCCACCGCGGTGAGGTCGGTCCCCTTGAGGGCTACTCGGCCACGCGCCTGCGTGCGGTCTGGCGCGCCCAGGACTTCTCGGCCTGGCTGACCTGGCTGTTCCACCCGGTGGCGGACGCGACACAGTTCGACCACCGCCGCCGGATCGCGAGCCTGACGCGGCTGGCCGAGGCCGGCAGCAGCGCCGTCGCCTTCGCCGACGAGTACGTCGGCCGCTCTCGGCGCCGGCCGCCCTCACTTTCCTACATTCACGAACTCGACGGTATGGAGGCTTGAGTGGCCACTCAACGGTGGGAGGCAGGGCGGGCATTGATCGTCGGCGCTGGCGTCGCCGGCTTGACTGCGGCGCTGAGTTTGCACCGGCGTGGCTGGGAAATCCTAGTCGTGGAGAAGGCCCCTGGCAACCGCAACGGCGGGACGTGGATCAGCTTCCGGGGCGTGGGCTACCAGGCGGCCGAGCGGTTGGGCATCCTCCCGCGGCTCGTCGAGGCGCAGCTGCCGTGGGAGGACATCCACATGTTGGACACTGACGGACGGCTGCGTGTCGTCTGGCGGGCGGCCACACAACTGGCGCTGATGAACGAGCCGACCTTGCACGTCCCACGCGACAAGATCGCGGACATCCTGCTCGATGCGCTGGACGGCGAGGTGAAGATCGAGTACGGCACGACCGTGTCGAGCATCACCCAGGACGAGTCCGGCGCCGAGGTCGTTCTGTCGAACGGTGTCAGTGAGCGCTTCGACCTGGTGATCGGCGCTGACGGTGTCAACTCGGTCGTTCGCGAGCTGGCCTTCGGTCCGGAGACGGAGTTCCGAACCGACTTCGGTGACCTCTTGGCCCTCTACAACCTGGAGCGCAGTCCGGTCGACACCGGGGTCGAGCATCTCCTGAGCGGAGTCGGCCGGATGATCGCGGTCAGCCGCCTCGGCGACACCTTCTCGGTGATTTTCCTGTGGACGAGCACCGACCTGCCCGGCGACCTGTCCACCGATCTGTCCACGTCGGTCCGGCGCCGTTTCGGGGACCTCGGCTGGGCTGTCCCGGCCCTGCTGAAGGAGGCGGAGGCCGTCCCGTCGGCCTACTACGGGCCGGTGAGCCAGATCAAGATGGACACCTGGAGCCAGGGCCGGGTGGTTCTCGTCGGCGACGCGGCGTGGTGCACCGGATTCTACGCGGGTTTCGGCGCGTCGCTGGCCGTCGGCGGTGCCGGTCTCCTCGGTGACGTGCTGGAACGCCACCCCGGGGACATCACCACGGCGCTGCGCGAGTGGGAGGCCGAGTACCGCCCGATCGCGCTGAAGGTTCAGGCGCAGGCTCGTCGGGGACGCGAGAGCTTCTTCCTGCCGCCCAACGAGTTCGCGATCACGCTCCGGACGATCTTCCTGCGGATCGCCGGCAACTCCGTCACGACACGGCTGCTCCGTCTGTTCATGGGCGTCCAGTCCCCGAAGTAGGACCCGTCACTCTCCTCCCGGACGAGCATCCGCACCGGTACCTGGTCATAGAAGGTGAGTACGTAGTTGCATACCGAGCGAATTCGGCCCCTGAGCGAGATCGTCCGGACGAACGCCGCCCGCCTGGGCGGCAAGATCGCCTTCTCCGACGCGCATAGCAGCGTGACCTACGCCGACCTGGACCGGGACACCGCCCGCCTCGCAGGACACCTCGCCACGCTCGGCGTGGAACCCGGAGACCGGGTCGCGCTGTTCCTTGGCAGCTGCGTCGAGATGATCGAGAGCTACCTGGGGGTCGTCCGCGTTGCGGCGATCGGCGTGCCGCTCGCACCGGACTGCACGGATGAGGAACTGCGCTACTACCTCGGCGACAGCGGCGCGAAGGTAGTCATCACCTGGGCCGCCTACACCGATCAGGTCCGCCGGGCAGCGCACGGCAGCGGCGTCCGCGAGATCGTCGCGGTGGGAAGCGCGCCCGGAAGCATCTCCTTCGCCGACCTGATCGGATCGGAACCCGACACCCCCGCCCGGGACGGCCTCGGACTCGACGACCCGGCTTGGATGCTCTACACCTCGGGCACCACCGGCCGACCCAAGGGCGTCCTGTGCAGCCAGCGCAGCTGCCTGTGGTCGGTCGCCTCCAGCTACGTGCCAATGGCCCGGCTTGAGGAGCGGGACCGCATCCTGTGGCCGCTGCCCCTGCACCACAGCCTGGCCCACTGCCTGTGCCTGCTCGGCGTGACCGTCGTAGGCGCCTCCGCGCACATCGTGAGCGGATTCGCCGCCGACGAAGTGCTCGACACCCTGCGCCGGGAGCCGTTCAGCATCCTGTCCGGCGTCCCGGCCATGTATCACCTGCTGATCGCCGAGGCCCGGGCACAGCCCCTTGAGGCCCTGGGCCTGCGGCTGGCCCTCGTCGCCGGTGCGGTCACCTCCGACACCCTGCGCGCGGAGATCGAGGACACGTTCGGCGTCGCCGCGCTCAACACCTACGGCAGCACCGAGACGTGCGGGCCGATCACCATGAGCAGCCTCGACGAGCCCGCGCCGGTCGGGTCCTGCGGCCGTCCGGTCCCCGGTCTCGACGTACGGCTGGTGGACCCCGTCGCCGACCGCGACGTCGACACCGGCGAGGAAGGCGAGGTCTGGGTCCGGGGGCTGAGCCTGATGCTCGGCTACCACGACGCCCCGGCCGAGACCGAGGGCAGGTTCAGCGACGGCTGGTACCGCACCGGCGACCTGGCCCGCAGCGACCATGAGGGCTTCTTCCAGATCACCGGCCGGATCAAGGAACTCATCATCCGGGGCGCGGTCAACATCCACCCCAGCGAGATCGACGAGGCCATCCGGCCGGTCCCGGGGGTGGCGGACGTCGCGGCCGCCGGCAAGCACCACGACGTCCTCGGTGAGGTCCCGGTCGCCTTCCTGGTCGCCGGCGACAGCGGTCTCGAACCCGCCCGGGTCCTGGCCCGATGCCGCGAACGGCTGTCGGTCCACAAGATCCCCGAGGAGCTGTACGAGACGCGGCGCATCCCGCGGACGGGCTCGGGCAAGATCGCCCGCCATCTCCTCGTCGACACGCCCGCCCGGCTCCTGGCCGTCAACCGCGTCGGCCGGGCGACGGCGGCCACGCGCATCCCGGGTGCGGACGGGGGAGAGACGACACTGCCCATCGGCCGGAGCGGGACCCGCGCCGGCGCCCCGAACCCGTGGTTCGGGCCGTCCGACACCGTGATGATCTCGGGTGCCGCCACGACGCTCGGGGCGGCGGTGGCGGACCTGCTCGCCGACCGGTACTCCGTGAGCCGGCTCGTGCTCGTGGACACCGCTGAGTACCGGGACCACGTCGGCATGCTCGCCGACGGCATCGAACGGCGGACCGGCATCGAGGTCGTCCTGGGAACCGCCGACACGCCGGACGCGGGGATCACGGGCCTCGTCCACGTCGAGGACCCCGCCCGCGGAGGGGCGCCGAACGTCGAGGACCTGGTGACCGCATCGTCAGCGCGAACGGTCGTCCTCTGCGCCGACGCCGTTTCGCAGCCCATCGACGTGCTCGCCCGCCGTCACGACTCACCGGACCGGCGCGTCCTGTCCCTGACGTGCGACGGCTGGGCGGTCACCGGCGGCTTCCTGCGCACGGGCCTCTCGGATCCGTTGTCGGCGGTCGAGCTCGCCGGGGCGTTCGACTCCGCCGTCCGTTCCTCGGGCACCACGATGGCGATCACCGAGTTCGTGACGCAGGACGACCGACTCGCCGTGGCTGGTGCCACCGAGTTCTTGCGCGACCTGATCTACCGCGAGGTAGCCTCGACCGTCGGGGACGACGTGTTCGACCGGCAGCGGCCGTTCAAGGACCTCGGCCTGGACTCGGCCCGGACCGTCGCCCTCCGGAATCAGCTCGCCTCGCTGACCGGGCTGAACCTTTCGGTCTCGGCACTGTTCGACCACCCGACCCCGTCGGCTCTGGCCGACTTCCTGTCCTCCCAGGTGGCCGGGGAAACGCCCGCCGTCGCGGCCACGTCCGCGACGGCGGCGACGGACGAGCCGGTGGCGGTCGTGGGTGTGGGGGTGCGGCTGCCCGGAGGTGTGGACGGCCCGGCCGCGTTGTGGGAGCTGCTGTCGTCGGGTGCGGACGTGGTGGGGGAGTTCCCCACCGACCGGGGCTGGGACCTGGACGGCCTGTTCGACCCGGACGCGCCGGGGAAGTCCTACGTTCGTGAGGGCGGGTTCCTCACCGACGCGGCGGGCTTCGACGCGGGGTTCTTCGGGATCAGTCCGCGTGAGGCGTTGGCGATGGATCCGCAGCAGCGGTTGCTGCTGGAGACCTCCTGGGAGGCCCTCGAACATGCTGGGATCGACCCGTCCTCCCTACGGGGCCGGTACGTGGGCGTCTACACCGGGCTGATCGCCAACGACTACCAGTCCGCCGCCGACGCGGTCGTGCCGATTCCGGAGCTGGACGGATACCGGTCGACCGGTGACGCGCACAGTGTGGCGTCGGGGCGGATCTCGTATGTGCTGGGCTTGGAGGGTCCGGCGGTGAGTGTGGACACGGCGTGCTCGTCATCGCTGGTGGCGTTGCACTTGGCCGCCCAGGCGTTGCGAGCGGGTGAATGCTCAATGGCGCTGGCCGGTGGTGCGACCGTGATGGCCACTCCGGAGACCTTCGTGGAGTTCTCCAGGTTGCAGGGCATGGCCCTTGACGGCCGGTGTAAGGCGTTCTCGGACTCCGCCGACGGCATGGGCTGGGCCGAGGGTGCTGGGATTCTGGTCCTGGAACGCCTGTCGGACGCTCAGCGTCATGGGCACGAAGTGCTGGCGGTCGTCCGGGGCAGTGCGATCAACCAGGACGGTGCCTCCAACGGACTGACGGCCCCCAGCGGTCCGTCGCAGCAGCGGGTGATTCGTCAGGCGTTGGCGAGCGCTGGGCT